>CAIJTV010000742.1:0-2051 GCA_903823635.1 uncultured Planctomycetaceae bacterium | reverse complement strand
TCGTTGATGATCTGAAGGCGGATTCCCTTGATATTGTTGAACTTGTAATGGCTCTTGAAGACGAATTCGACGTCAAGATTCCAGACGAGGATTACGACAAGATCAAGACGGTGGGGAATGCGATCACCTACATCGAAGGTAAGCAATAGTTCCTTCACTCGCATTCATTCGTCAACCACAATCGCAGCTTCATGCTGGCTGTGCTGATCGCCTCACAGGCATCGGCACTCCGGCATTGTGGCTGCGGATCTCGTTGGTTCGGTGCTGCGAGTTCTTTTTTGCGCCGCGAGCTGAATGATGTCACGCCGTCGAGTAGTAGTGACCGGGCTTGGCGTTGTCACTCCGCTTGGCTGCGAACTGGACGACGTCTGGGCAGCGGTCTGTGCAGGAAAAAGTGGTGTCGGTCCCGTTCAACGGTTTGACTGTCGCGACTTCAAGGTTCGTTTCGGAGGCGAAATCCGAGACTTCGATCCCTTGCCTCATCTTCCGATTGAGAGCAAAGAGCTGCGGCGTATCGATCGCTTTAGTCAGTTCGCCATGGTCGCCGCGCAAAAGGCCATCAACCAGGCAAAGATCGATTTGTCGGAAGGTGATTCGTACCGCTACGGCGTTCTCGTCGGCAGCGGTATCGGCGGACTCGATGAAATCGAACAGCAGCATTCGATGCTGTTTGATCGAGGTCCCGACAGAATCTCCGCATTCATGATTCCCAAGCTGATCATCAATGCGGCCAGTGGAAATATCTCTGTGCGTTGGGGATTGCGTGGTCCAAATACGGCCGTTTGTACGGCCTGTGCATCGGGAACCAATGCCATCGGCGACGCCTATCGGCTGATCCAGATGGATGTGGCCGACGTCATGGTCACGGGTGGAACAGAAGCCGGCTTGACTCCGATGGGAATCGCGGGATTTGCTCGCATGGGAGCACTGTCAACTCGCAACGACGCTCCACAGCAAGCCAGCCGTCCGTTCGATCGAGATCGTGATGGCTTCGTCCTTTCGGAGGGGGCCGGGATTCTGGTTCTGGAAGAATATGAGTTTGCAAAAAAGCGTGGAGCCACGATTCTCGGTGAAGTCATGGGATACGGTTTGTCGTCAGACGCGACTCATCTGACAGCACCGGATCCGACCGGAACAGGCGCGGCCTATGCGATGCGGGCTGCGTTGCGTGATGCTGGCGTTCAGCCGGATGAAATCGACCATATTAATGCTCATGGCACCAGCACACCGCTGGGCGACATCGCAGAAACGAGTGCGATCAGAACAGTCTTCGGCAGCCATGCCGATGCAATTGCTGTCTCAAGCACCAAGAGTCAGCTGGGTCACCTGCTGGGTGCCTCAGGCGGTGTCGAATCCGTCTTCTGTTTTCAAGCGATGCAGACCGAGACTGCTCCACCGACGATCAATCTGGACAATCCGGATCCACGTTGTGATCTGGACTACGTCCCATTCCAGCCGCGATCCATGAAGATCCGAAAAGCCCTGAAGAACAGCTTCGGCTTCGGCGGCCACAATGCCTGTCTGGTGTTCTCCTCGATCGAGTAATTCGGGCGTGGTTCAACACGGCCATGAGGCGAGTTGCCTCGCTTTTGGCAGATCCTTTCTACCGGAAAGGATCTTCGCCAACAGGCGAACCTTGTCTGCAATTCGTTGAGGATTTAAGGCTGTGCAGCGTCAACATGTGCTCACAAGCCGCGACTTCCTAATCGGCAGGCAGGACCTACTAAATACGTCTGCCCCGCAGGCAATGACCGACCGACATTGGCGACCGCACTCGACTCCTGCCAGTCACCGCGCCGCTTCCTAACGACGGTGTTATGGAGTAGAGTCTCGCCGCTGAAAATGTGTTCGCAAACTCAGCAGTCGAACTTCCTCCCACGAGTTTCGAAAGGTCCCTCACGATGCAGAAGTTCCTCTGCGCGGTAATCATTGTTTTGTCAGTCGTCTGCCAGACAGTGTTGGCTGCAGAACGACCGAATATCATCTTTATCTTCTCGGACGACCACGCCCAGCATGCGATCTCCGCGTACGGATCGAAGGTCAATCAAACT
>CAIJTV010000741.1:0-3767 GCA_903823635.1 uncultured Planctomycetaceae bacterium | reverse complement strand
GGACAAGTATGTCGAACCTATCCCAGGCAGAGATCTTGAGCCTGGTTCGATCGGTTGGACAACCGGACCAAAGACCTTTTAACGAGACGACACCTTTCTAATATGCCCATCAAAGTCGCCCTGCACCACAAAACTGTTTATCAGTACGACCGATTGGTATCTCTCGGTGCTCAGGTGGTTCGGCTGCGCCCTGCACCGCATTCACGAACACCGATCGATTCGTATTCTCTGAAGATTGAACCAGAGAACCACTTTCTGAATTGGCAGCAGGATCCTCACGGGAACTATCTTGCGCGTTTGGTCTTTCCGGAAAAGACACGGACTTTTTCCGTGTCGGTCGATGTTGTCGCCGACATGACGGTCGTCAATCCGTTCGATTTCTTCCTTGACGATGACGCGGGTGAGTTTCCGTTTGAGTATTGCGAAGAATTGGCGACGGATCTCAAGCCGTTCCTGCAGCCTTATTCAAAGTCCGCTGCGTTTCGGGATTATCGAGCAACGTTCGATGCGAAAAAGCGTCGCACGATTTCGTTTCTGATCGACATGAATACCAAGCTTCAGAAGGACATCAGTTATCTGATTCGCCTGGAGCCCGGCGTGCAGACTCCGGAAGAAACGCTGAAATCTCGCTCCGGCTCCTGTCGTGATTCCGCGTGGCTGCTTGTGCATCTACTCCGTAGTTACGGACTTGCCGCGCGGTTCGTTTCGGGATACTTGATTCAACTGACTGCGGATCTCAAACCATTGGAAGGTCCTGAAGGCCCAACGGCTGACTTCACCGATCTGCATGCCTGGACGGAAGTATTTCTTCCCGGCGCGGGATGGGTGGGGCTTGATCCGACATCCGGATTGCTGACAGGTGAAGGCCATATTCCTCTGGCGGCCACACCGTCGCCTCAGACGGCAGCGCCAATTTCAGGCGGTGTGGAAAAATCCGAAGTCGAGTTCGGCTTCGAAATGACGGTGACGCGGATTCATGAAGATCCTCGTGTCACGAAGCCATACACGGAAGAGGCATGGCAGCGAATTGACGCGACGGGCAAAGAAGTCGATCGACGACTTGATGCGGCCGATGTGCGATTGACCATGGGCGGTGAGCCGACCTTTGTCTCCATCGACGACATGGAAGGTGCGGAATGGAATACGGCGGCAGTCGGGCCTCACAAACAGCGACTCTCTGATGAGTTGATTCGTCGACTGCGTGCGAAGTTTGGCCCTGGTGGTTTGCTGCATTATGGCCAGGGAAAATGGTATCCGGGCGAATCACTGCCTCGCTGGGCTTATACCTGCCTGTGGAGAAAAGACGGTCAGCCGATCTGGAAGAATCAGGCGTTGCTGGCTGACCTTGGCCTGACCGCCGGCAAGACCGACCATAAAAAGCCGGTCGCTGATGAGAAGCTGGCGGCAGAATTTATCATTGAACTTTCAGACCGCCTGCATGTGGAAGATCGCTGGATCCGTCCGGCGTACGAAGATGTCTATCACATGCTTGAGGTTGAACAGAAACTGCCCGTCGATATTGACCCGGAAAAATTTGATCCGGACAACAGCGAAGACCGTCGTCGACTCAGCCGAGCGTTGGAACGCGGCATTAGTCGGCCCGTGGGATTCGTCCTGCCGTTGACTCGTGCGTGGTGGCAGGCGAGTGCAAAATGGACCAGCGGCTTCTGGCCGTTTCGCTCGCACCGACTGTTTTTGATTCCTGGTGATTCTCCGATGGGCCTTCGCTTGCCTCTGGAATCATTGCCGCTGGCTGGTTCCGAGCTGCCTCAGGTCTACATGCGAGATCCATTTGCGGATCGGCCACCGCTGCCGGGCTATGCAGAAATCCGCAAGTCTGCGGCCGAGCGTTTAGCAGCTCAGAAGCGTGACACGGAAAAACCGCCGCAGCGTCTGGTGATGCAGCGTCTGGGAGTGATTGGTGACCCATCCGAGTCCAGCGACGAATACGCGAATCTGCCGCTGGGTGCAGGTCCCGTTGTCCGCACGGCTTTGTGTGTGGAACCTCGTGACGGGCAGTTGCGAGTTTTCATGCCGCCAACGGGCACTCTGGAAGATTATCTGGAACTGGTGGCAATGATCGAAGAGACCGCTGAGTCTCTGAACACGCCGGTCATCATCGAAGGCTATCTTCCGCCGCATGACCCGCGAATTGAACTGCTGAAGGTGACTCCGGATCCAGGAGTGATTGAAGTCAACATTCACCCGGCTCACAACTGGGAGCACTTGAAAGAGATCACGGAAACCGTTTACGAGGAAGCTCGCCAGTGCCGCCTGGGCACCGAGAAATTTCAGCTCGACGGTCGCCACACGGGCACGGGTGGCGGAAACCATCTGGTGCTGGGTGGTGCAACACCGGGCGATAGTCCATTTTTGCGCCGGCCGGACTTGTTGAAGAGCCTGATTGGATTCTGGAACAATCATCCTTCGCTGTCGTATTTGTTTTCGGGGTTGTTCATCGGACCAACCAGTCAGTCGCCGCGCATCGACGAAGGTCGGGACGATGCGATGTACGAACTGGAGATCGCGTTCCGACAGGTTCCGGAAGCGGGCTGTGGCTGGATTCCGAACTGGCTTGTGGATCGAGTTTTCCGCAATCTGCTGGTGGATCTCACCGGGAATACTCATCGCGCAGAAATCTGTATCGACAAACTTTATTCCCCCGACCATGCCGCCGGACGACTGGGACTTGTCGAATTACGCGGGTTTGAAATGCCGCCGCATGCGCGCATGAGTCTGACTCAGCAACTGCTGGTTCGCGCCATGGTCGCGTGCTTTTGGCAACAGCCTTATCGCGAACCACTGATCCACTGGCGAAATGCGATTCATGATCGATTTATGTTGCCGTATTATCTGTGGAAAGATATCGAATCGGTTATTGGCGTTCTGAAATCAGCAGGGCTCGATTTTGAGGCCGACTGGTTTGGAACGCATCTGGAGTTCCGATGTCCGCTGATGGGCACGTTTGACAGCAACGGTGTTCATGTCGAAATTCGTCAGGCTCTTGAACCATGGTACGTTCTGGGCGAAGAACCCGGCGGCGGCGGGATGACTCGCTTTGTCGATTCGTCTCTTGAACGCCTGCAGGTTCGCGTGACGGGCATGTTCTCACAGGGTCAATGTATCACTGTGAACGGGGTGAGAGTGCCACTGCAGTCGACGGGAACTCAGGGAGAATACGTCGGCGGCGTTCGATATCGAGCGTGGCAGCCGCCAAGCTGTCTGCATCCAATGATCGCTGTTCACACGCCGTTGGTCATTGATTTGGTTGACGTTTTGAACAAACGATCTCTCGGGGGTTGCCAATACCACGTTGAGCATCCGGGCGGGCTGAATCCGGAGGGAATTCCCGTCAATGCTCTGGCAGCGGAAAGTCGCAGAGCCGGTCGATTCTTCAGGATGGGGCATACCGGGGGAGTTTTGATCCCTCAAATCCCGGACATCTCGCCTGATTTTCCGTGTACGCTGGACCTTCGACGCGTGAACCTTTGAAATGCGTTGTGAAATGGTGACGGAACAACTCATTTGATGATGGCGCATCGAAGTCCCACGCAACTCGATGACGCCTATCGGAAGACGCGGGAATGGCAACTGGACTGACTTCGAACGCACGGACAGAACTTACTTTTGAATGTCCGGCGTTCGTTTTCAACGAGGTCTTTGCCTCGGACGGCACGCCTCGACCTCAATGGCAAAAGTTTCTGAATGCTTATCGGAATGTTCCGCAGCCGGAATTTGCTCGGCGCAACGAACAGGCCGATCGCATG
>CAIJTV010000740.1:0-2909 GCA_903823635.1 uncultured Planctomycetaceae bacterium | reverse complement strand
TTCAGAAGAATCTGCTGAAGTGTTCTCATCAAGGAAGCAAACTGCCGGACAAAGGACAGGTTGAAGACGAATACGTCAGATCATTCGCAGAAACGACACCCTGTCAGCATTTGAAAAATGCCGACCATTACACCTATATAACCAGACGGCACTGCGCGATCCGAACAATGATTGATGCTGCGCTTGTGCGTTGAGTATGTCCGTGGTCAATGGTCGGGAACTTCTATGCTGTCTCGTCATACGCTGATTTGCATCCCGATCGTTCTGCTTTTTGCCGCAAATTCTCGGCTAGTGAGAGGCGAAGAGCCTTTCCTGAATGCTCTGCGGATCACGTCATTTGCAAGCGACTCCGGGGATTCAGAGTTTCCCCCCGTCTTTGTCTCACACCAAATGACAAAGACCATGCATCAGGAAAACGTATTTGAGAATGGCTCCTTGATTGAAGGGCAAGATGACTTCAGTAACACGGGTAATGCGGTGAACGTTGCCGAAGACGGCACTTTTGAACCAGTGGGCTTCACTGATGATTCAATCTGCGCGGAGCAGGATTGCGAACAATGCGGCGACTGTGAGACTCCCCTGGTTCGCCATCGAAATGGTTTTCTTCAGGGTGTTCAGGTGAGCTATGGTTCGATCGGCGATGATCCTGCCACTGGTATTGTCGTGCGGACGGTCGATACCAGCGCCAGTTTTGCGATACCTCTGGGAAGCATGGACAATGTGATATCCATCACGCCTTACTTTCGGGCTGATTTACTTGAGGCTGCGGCGATCTTTGATGTTCCTGAATCACTCTACGACACTGGCGTCAAGATGTTTTGGCGTCGTCCGATCTCAGAACGACTAGGGTCGATGATCTTGGTGACCCCGTCGGTTCGAAGCGATTTTCAGACCAGTGATAACGCGTTTCGGCTGTTTGGTCTCGGCCTTCTGACCTGGCAATGGGTACCGAAAACACTTTCAGTTTCTGGTGGTGTTGTTTACACGGGACGCCATGACTATCCGGTTTTGCCAGCGATGGGTTTGCTATGGACGCCCTCGCCGTTATGGAAGTATGACATTCAGTTTCCCTCACCCAGAATCTCCTACCGCTTGGCAAAGAGTGGCTCTGAATATGAGACGTGGGGTTATGTTAGCGGAGTCTTTGGCGGCAACACCTGGGCTGTCAAGCGGGCGGGTGGAGTCGCGGATGAACTCACACTGAGCGACCTGCGGCTGGTATTCGGTCTCGAACATCTGCAGCCACAAAATCGATCAGTCTTTGTCGAAGCTGGTTATGTCTTTAACAGGTCCATCGAGTATACCGATATTGCTTTCCAGCAGGATCTGGACGCGGCAATGATGTTAAGGATGGGAGTTTCGTTTTAACGGAGAGGGTCTGGTTGCTTCACGCAGCCTCGTCTTCTTCCTCGTTAGGTGTTTCAGCGATCGCGGGTAATGTTCTCTGTCTGCGAAGGGTCTCGAAATTTGGGAGATCTTCCAGCTTCCGCAGGCCAAACATCGACAGAAACTGCCGAGTCGTCTCGTAAAGAAATGGTCGACCGAGAGAATCATCTTCTCCGCCGATTCGCAATAGCCCTCGATCCATTAATTGGCGAATCATCTCGGCTGACTGTACACCTCGGATGGCTTCTACGTCGGCTCGCGTAACAGGCTGTTGGTAGGCGACAATAGTCAGCGTTTCCATCATGGGTGCTGACAGCTTCATTTCTGCTTGTCGATTGTGGAGACGGTCCAGCCAGGCCGACAGTGAAGCTCGCGTCATCAGAATATAGCCTGACGCCGTTTGCTCAATTCGGAAAGCAGACCGAGTTCGGTCATAGCCATCATTTAGTACCTGAATAAGTTGTTGCACTTCGCGAACGTCGATCAATCGAGCGACTTGCGAGAGTTTCTTGGCTGGGGTCGCACCTTCGGCAATCAATAAGGCCGCTTCCAGTCGAGCAAGGCGAGTTGAGCGAACGAGTCCGCCATCCGCAAGAATCTGAAACGCGCCGCGAGTGTCCCCGGGGGACGATCCTTTCGAGATCAGCCACTGAATTCGCTCTCGGTCTGTGCCACCAGAAGAGACTGTTGACCAGGGCTGTCCGATTCGTGTCGATGTTCCGCGCGATGATGGGGGCATGGCTGAGAGGAGTCGGCAGAGGAATCGAAAATTCCTCATGGTTTTCGGCGTGCAGTTTCGAAGAGAGAAACGAGGAGCCTGGCAATGAGAAAAGTGAGCATGCGAGATTCGCCGGTCTGTGTAGAGATGTCGGACCTGTTAGCTCAGAAGAAACTTTAGGTGGTCATGGGAAACTCGTTGCAGAAATCCTCGAGATAGTTATTCCGCAGTCTGTTCAGCCTGCCACTGCCTAACCTGATTCAGAACATTTCTTGCACATTCTTCACGTGACTGCCCTACGGCTTCAAATCGGATTCGGGTCAACTCAGTCTGACCACGAAAGAAAGCTGCGAACCCCACGGGAGTTTTTGACCCAGCTTCAAACCACATTGTTCTCAATGCTCCGTTAACGTTAAGTTCTTCAACGATCCTCTCGGCACCTCCGGTCGTTTTCGGAGTTTGCTGCTCTGTGAGTGAGTCGTCAGATGATTCCTCAAGGTCGAACGGATTTGACAGGTCTTTGTCGAAGGCTTCAGTGGAGTCACGTTTCAATGAACGGTCCGCGTCGGCCGATCTTGAGTTGCTAACGGACGGAGACTCAGCAAATAGCTCGTCGAATTCCTCGCTGGCACCATCTGTCTCGCGGTCAGCACGCGTTTTTCGAGGTTCAGATTCAGACTCGACAATATCGAACTCATCAAGGAGTTCCTCCGCAGAGTCATCTGTTGCTTCAAGCGGCGTTGTAGAGACAGATGGCATCTGTCCCGGCGGGCGCAACAACGCAATGGCCGGCACCACGATTAGT
>CAIJTV010000739.1:0-4119 GCA_903823635.1 uncultured Planctomycetaceae bacterium | reverse complement strand
TGTGCCCGTCCAGAATTCCGCGAGCTGCGTCCGTGATGGGTTCATCCATATCATCGCCGTCAACCAACACGGTGATCAGCCCTGTGATGGCTCCTTTTGGACCGCAGCCCAGACGCTCCAGAACGCTGGCCAGCAAGGACTGCACGGACGGTGGATAACCTCGAGATCCCGGTGGTTCTCCCAGCAGCAAACCAAGTTCTCGCTGAGCAATCGCCAGACGCGTCAGGCTGTCAAGAAAGAACAACACATGCTTTCCCTGATCACGAAATTCCTCTGCAATTGTCGCTGCGGTCAGGACGGCCTTGATTCGCATGAGTGGAGTCTGATCGGACGTCGCGACAACGACCACAGAGCGAGCAAGGCCTTCTTCGCCCAGACAGTCTTCGATGAACGGCAGCACTTCGCGACCACGTTCGCCGACCAGTGCGATGACGTTCACATCGGCTTCCGCGTTCTTGGCGATTTCTCCCAGCAGAGTACTCTTGCCAACACCGCTGCCCGCGAATAACCCCACACGTTGACCTCGGCCAATCGTCAGCAACCCATCAATCACGCGCTGGCCGGTGACTAACGGTTGAGTAATCCGGCTGCGTTGCATTGCGTCGGGAACAGTCGCCGTCTCTGGTCGCCAGCGACGAACTCGCAACGGACCACGATGATCAATCGGGCGACCTATGCCGTCGATAACTCGAGTCAGCAAACCGGAACCGACGGGCACAGATCGACTGCGACCATGACCAATAATCTCCAGCCCCGGCTGCAAACCAGCGGTGCTGTCGAAGCACATCAACTGCGATTCCGTGGTGTCAAATCCAACCACTTCCGCGATGACCTGCTCGCCCGTTGGCAGTCCAACCGAACAGGACTCTCCGACGAACGCAGGCATATCGGCCCGCAACAATCCTCGAACACTACGCAGTTTCCCGACGTTCCGGAAAGCGCTGCAGTGTCCGGGAAGCTGAGCCATCTCCTCGACGTTCAACCTGAGAGTCATCCAGTTTCTCCATCCATGAGCGACGGATGAGCTCCAGTCGCGATTCGATATCCGACAAAACAATCCGACGACCCGACTCAACGCGGCATGAACCACGAGAAAGCGCTGGGTCATCGAAGCACGAAACATTTTCCAACATCCTGCGGCCAGCAGGATCACGCATCAGGTTCTTTAACAATTCATGATCAGCCGGGTTCAACCGTACTCGCACAGGCTGGTCGATTTCCA
Organism: uncultured Planctomycetaceae bacterium; assembly: GCA_903823635.1. Taxonomy (GTDB): domain Bacteria; phylum Planctomycetota; class Planctomycetia; order Planctomycetales; family Planctomycetaceae; genus SXXK01. The sequence goes on along the minus strand of CAIJTV010000739.1, from coordinate 2,897 downwards.
TCTGATGCAACGCTTTGCGAATCAAGTCGTCGACCGCGAACTCGCCTCGATCGATTGCGACACCCGTTAGCCATGAAGTTGCCGCCGTTGCCAGTTCCACAGCGACTTCCTGCATCTCGTGCAAAGACTGACGACGCTGATCCTGGAGTTCCATCACGAGCTCTGCGGTGTTGGCCAACATCTGCCGAAGCTCAGTCAGTTCTTCCTCTGACACGCCCCCAAGTCCGACTTCCTCCGGAGTAACAACTTCGTGAGTCGCTCCCGACAGCACCGGGACCGCGTTGGAGAACGCCAGCGGCGTCATGACTCGCCCGGTCGGATCAGTAATGACCGATGCCACAGAAGTGGGCAGATGACTTGCGACGGCTTCGTGACTCGACGCATCGACTTCAGCCGCATTGGTTTCGGCAGGTTGAGTCCCAGCAAGGGATTCGGATGAAGGCTGACCGGATCCGTCTGCTTCGGACGTCCGTGTCAGATGCTGCTCTCGCTCTGTCAGTTCAGACTCATCTCCGCGCGCAAAGTCGATCGTAATCGTCTGGTCTCCGACAACCAGCGATCGAGGTGAGCGTTTGAAAGTGATCTGTAGTGAGTTCATGAGCAAAGCGATTTACGAGAGCGTAGTCCGGTGTTTGAAAACATACGAAAACCGTGAATGATCAGGATTCGCTTTCCATATCAATCTTGGCAATGACTTCGGCGATGGCATCACGAGCCTGCTGGATTCGTGTCTCAGACACGTTGGTCATAAACTGCATTTCTTCCTCGATCGTCTGACGTGCTCGTTTTGAAAGGTTCGCGAAGATCGCATCTTTAACACTTTCATCTGCACCAAAGAGAGCCGTGGTCAGATTTGTGCTGTCAACTTCGCCAAGAACTCGCTGAACCACAGCCTTGTTAAGAGCCGTGATGTCATCGAATCGGTAGATGCGAGTCAGCAGTGACTTCGCCAGATCCGGATCCTGCTCCTCAATCGCGGCCAACATATTGCGTCGCCCGGCTTTCGGAACACTGCGAAGCACCTCGGCGACTCGATCGGCATGATTTCTGGTGTCCGGCGGTTCTGCGGAGAATTGACGGGCCCGCAGGAACGTCGCGCGAGCAATCCGGTCGACCAGAATCGCAGGAGCATGTTGCTCCTTTGTCAATTCCTTCATGACGAGCTTCTGATATTCCGCCTTCAGCAGGTTCAGAATATCGCCGGTCAGTTTGGCTGGCAGATTGCTGAGCAGCATGGCGGTTGTCCGTGACTGTTCGGATCCCAGTGCCTGAGCAATCTGATGAACGCTGAGTGTTTCCAGATCCTTGAGCGGATCATCTGACATCGGGATAGTTTGCGTGGCAGCCATAGAGTCCTCTAAATCTGATCCATGCTCCGCGTTGGCCTGCTCCGCATTCTGCTCGGCTGCGGAATTCGTCTCGGCCTGCAGAGCAAGCAAAGCCTTCTGCTCGGCCGCCAAAGCTTCTTCGCTCAACGTTGGCGGTTCGGTCATCGATTCCACTGCTGATCCCAGAGCGTTGGCGGCTTCTCCCGTCGAACCAGCACCTGTGGCTCCGCCAGCTCCAGCACTGCTGCCGGCTCCAGCAGAGTAAGCAGAGGTCGCAGAGTCGATCGCGATCGAAGCAGTCGGTTCTTCAACCGGCGGTGCAACAGGCTCGGGAGGTTTCGATTTCAACGCAAACTGGAAAAAGCACTCGAACTCATCCAGAACTTCGCGTTGGCGACTAATCGTAGAACGATGTGGCGTATCGGCTTTCAAACCGGCCCGCAGTTTCTGCGCTCGCTCAGGCTGTAGTCGCTCCAGGACCGCCTCGGCGACTTCATCGCCAAGCAGTTGCAGCAGTTCCAAAGTCTGTCGTTCGCGGTCCATTGTCCATCCGTGGACTTGGGGATTGATCAAATTATCATTTGTTCAGGCTGATCAGTTCAGATCGACTCTGGGCCTCAGGCCGCTCGCCGTCCTTCGTTGGCAGTGCCACCGGCATTCCTCGATCGCGGTACCGACGCATTGCCCGGAGTTGTTTCAGCTAAAGTATCAACACGGTTACCGGGCGATGGAGTCATCGGGATTGTTGGTTCCTGCTCGTTCAGCCACGCAGAGAGAACATTCGCGACGATCTCCGGATTAGCTTTCGCCTGTTCCGACAACGCCGCAAGTCGACGAGCATCAGCCAGTGGGATTCCTGGTCCGACAGTTTCCGTGATCACAATCGGCTTCATACGTTTCATCAGCATCATCCCGATGAGGAACGCCAGAGTCGCTGCAAGTCCCAGCGAGACGGACTGAATCAACGGCTGCCACTGCTGCCAGTTGAATCCAGGTGTAGCCGGGACTTCAACCTCTTCTGGTGCCAAAGGTGCCAGGACCACTTCGATCACATCCAGCCGTTCGTCCTGAATCCCCACTGCATTTCGCACAATCTTTTCGATCTGTTGCTGATCCAGAGTTAGTGCTGTGGAAGGATCTGCAGCTCCCCCGGCCGGCGGTGCCAGAGAACTGATATCAACGATGGCCGCTACGGACAGTCGTGTAATCGTGCCCGGGTTCTTGGTGACAACTTCTTCTGTCTTGGAATTCTCATAAGTCGTCTCGACCTGTGAATTCTCGTACTTTCCATTGCCATTGGTTCGTGAGTTCGGGTCTGTCGGGATATTTGAGCCCGTACCGGCAATTCCCATCGCGGGTGCAGGTGCCGAGTCATTCTTACTGTCAAGGACTTTCTCCTGAGTCTTCACGTTCGACTCAGGATCATAGACATCCTTCTTCTGAGTCATTGTGTCAAAGTCAATCTCCGCAGTAATCTGCACGATGGCTCGCACGCCGTTTATTTGACGCAGCAGGGTTTCCGCTTTGTTTGCCAGAGAAGCCTCAACTTTCTGACGATACATCAACTGC
>CAIJTV010000738.1:0-5915 GCA_903823635.1 uncultured Planctomycetaceae bacterium | reverse complement strand
CTCTTCGACACCGACGTGGCCATGCCCTTCCGGGTGCGCCCCGACCACCCTGGGGTGGTGCGGGATCAGGCCGCAGCAGCGGCCGGATCCGACGCTGGCGAACACTCCAGCTCCCTGGCCCACACGCCGGCCTCTGACTTTGCCTCGTCCGAGGAACTAAGCAGAAATTCGAGACGATCGGCAGTCGAGACAGTTGCCGGAAGCTCCAATGAGACTGCCACTTCAGCAAAACCCAACGCTGCAGAGTTCTCTGGTTCTTTTTCTCGTCGGGCTGGATCAAACCCGATTCGCTGAATGACCTGCCACGGCTGCGGACTGACAATCTTTATGCCCACCTCATCAGCCTGAACTGACTCGGCAAGTGTTCCCGGGAGTGCCAGGACAAGCAAAAGTGGAACGAAACGAACACAAACCGGCAGTAATCTCATAGCTGGCGAAGTTCCGAATGGAGACTTATCAGGACATCTCTCGCACTGGAAAGAGATTCTGGTGGTTGCAGCGCGAGATTGCAATCAGTCACACAGCCAGGAGATACCAAACGACTTCACCGAAAGAAGTCTTCCGTTACCCACGCCTATTTGCAGGCTCCGCCGGATGTCAGAATTCTTCAACAGAGCGACCGAAGTCTCAATCCAGTTCGAACTGTTTGAGATGCTGCTCACGCTCTGCTTCAGTCATTTGATTTGGTTGTTCGGTCTTCAGCAGCACATGTCGCCCCAGAACAAGCACATCAATGTCCGTCATGCGAAAGCAGCGCCAGGCATCTTCGGGAGTACATACAATCGGTTCGCTGCGAACATTGAAGCTGGTGTTGATCATCACAGGACAACCCGTCCTCTGATGAAATTTTGACAGCAACAAATGTGTCAGAGGGTTGCGTTCCTGATCAATCGTCTGAATGCGTGCTGAATAGTCTACGTGTGTAACCGCCGGAATTACGGAACGAGCATAATTCAGTTTCTCAATCCCAAAGGCCGAAGCCTCCGCAGCATCAGCCGTTGTTCGATGCTGCTGATGAACGTCGGCCACCAGCAGCATGTAAGGGCTGTCCGTACCGGCGGCCATCTGGAACCATTCGTGAACATGCTCCTTTAACACAATCGGCGCGAAGGGCCGAAATGATTCGCGGAACTTGATCTTGAGATTCATCACCGATTGCATTCGAGGACTTCGTGCATCCCCCAGAATGCTGCGACCTCCCAGCGCGCGAGGACCGAATTCCATGCGGCCCTGAAACCAGCCGATCACGTTCTCTTCCGCAATCAGTTGCGAAATGTGTTCGCATAACGCGTCGTCGGTCTCCAGTGTACGAAACACGGCCCCCTGATTTTTCAGGAAGGTTGCAATCTCTTCATCATCAAAGCAGGGGCCCAGAAAAGACCCGCGCTGCGCATCGGGCCGCTGAGTTTTCCGTGGCTTCTCGAGCAATTGATGCCAGACAAACATGGCCGCACCGAGCGCACCGCCGGCATCTCCGGAAGCGGGTTGTATCCACACGTTGTCGAAAACGCCCTCGCGAAGAATCTTCCCATTACCAACGCAATTCAGAGCAACTCCGCCGGCCAGCACCAGATTCTTTGAACCGCTCGTCTTGCGAACATGCCGCGCCATCCGCAGCATGACTTCTTCCGTCACACTTTGGATCGAAGCGGCAAGATCCATTTCCCTCTGAGTCAGCAATGATTCAGGCTTACGCGGCGGGGCACCAAAGAGTCGATGAAGCTTCTCCGAGGTCATCGTCAGGCCCTGACAATAATTGAAGTAGCTCATGTCCATCTGGAATGAGCCATCCTCTTTCAGCACCAGCAGATTGTTCAGGATCAGATCGCGAAACTTTGGCTCGCCGTATGGAGCAAGCCCCATCAGCTTGTACTCTCCGCTGTTGACTTTGAACCCCGTGTAATACGTAATTGCCGAATACAGCAACCCCAGCGAATGAGGAAAGCGAATCTCATGAGTCAGCTCAATCTGATTTCCGCGCCCAACACCCATGGCGGTCGTCGACCATTCGCCAACTCCGTCCATTGTGAGTATCGCAGCGTCCTCAAACGGCGACGGAAAGAACGCGCTGGCTGCGTGGGACTCATGATGCTCTGTAAAGACGAAACGGCCTCGATAGCGATCACGCAGCCCCGTGCGAATCTCCCGAGGCATGTACAGTTTCTGCTGTAGCCAGACAGGCATGGCTTTCCGAAACGATCGATATCCGGCAGGAGCGTAGGCCAGATACGTCTCCAACAGCCGTTCAAACTTCCGGAGCGGCTTGTCGTAGAACGCCACATAATCGATCTGTTCCGGGGTGATGTTCGCCTGAGCCAGACAAAAATCCACGGCTTGCTGGGGAAATCCTTCGTCGTGCTTTTTCCGAGTAAACCGTTCTTCCTGCGCAGCGGCGATCAACTGCCCATCAACAACCAGAGCGGCAGCAGAATCATGGTAAAAAGCCGAAATCCCAAGAATTGCGGTCAGGGCAGGGCACTCCGGTTGGTTTCTAAACTTCTCAGAACCTGGCAAGATCTTCGGAAAGTGTGTTTTATCGGTTCCCCTGCGCTCTCGAAACCGAGCGATCAGAATTTCGTCCTGCGAGGTCACTCCCGAGTGATTGAACTGACGAATATACTACCTGCATGATCAACTTGTCGGGACTCAATCCGCCGCAGCGCGAAGCGGCATCGATTCTTTCTGGGCCGCTGCTGGTACTGGCCGGAGCAGGCACCGGGAAAACTCGCGTGATTACCTATCGCATGGCGAACCTGATCGCTCACGGGATTCGCCCCGATCGCATCTTGTCTGTGACATTCACCAACAAGGCCGCGAAGGAAATGCGGGAGCGTGCTCTGAAGCTGATTGGAAAGCAGTTCAAACTGCGGCCGATCGTTTCCACCTTCCACTCGTTCTGCGTCCGCGTGCTTCGAGAAGACATCGATTCCCTCGGCTACCCCAAAAAGTTTGCCATTTACGACCGCAGTGATCAGGAATCCGCCGCGCGTACTGCTCTGCGCGATATTCGTCTTGGTGACGGCACAATGAAGCCCAGCGATCTGATCAACCGCATCAGCAAATGGAAAATGCAGGGCATTCAGGACCACGAAGCCAGCAGCCACGTGGAGGCGGATTTCGACTTTCTCGCTGCCATGGCGTACAAACGCTACCAGAAGCAACTGCGTGCCTGCGGTGCCGTTGACTTTGATGATCTGCTGCTGCTGACAGTCAAACTCTTTAATGACTTCCCGGATGTTCTCCAGCGACATCAGTCAAAATTTGACCATCTGCAGGTTGACGAGTATCAGGACACCAACGGCGTTCAGTTTCAACTGATCGAATCGCTGGTGAAGCCGCATCGCAACATCTGTGTGGTAGGCGACGATGACCAATCCATCTATGGCTGGCGTGGCGCGGAAGTTGAACACATCATCAACTTCGCAAAGTACTTCCCCAACACAAAGACAGTGCGTCTGGAAAACAACTACCGCTGCACCGACCGAATTCTGGAATGCGCGAATCGACTGGTGAAACATAATCGTCTGCGACATGACAAGACGTTGATTCCTCATAAGAAGTCCGGCTCACCAATTCGCCTGCAGGCCTTTGAAGACGAAACAGCGGAGGCGGAAGGCGTCGTTCAGGAGATCGCTTATCTCATCAGCGAACTGGGCGTAAAGCCAAAGCAGGTGGCCATCCTGTTTCGCACGAACGAACAGCCTCGTGTCTTCGAACAGGAATTACGACGCCAGAAGGTGCCATACATGCTGGTCGGCGGCCAGTCGTTTTTTGATCGACGCGAAATTCGCGACCTGATGGCCTATTTGAAAGCGATCGAAAATTCTCGCGACGAAGTCAGCCTCCTGCGAATCATCAATACACCGGCGCGCGGAATTGGTGATACGACCACCGAAAAGATTCTGCAGCGAGCCGTCAAGAAGGGCGTCAGCTTCTGGGACTTCGTGCCGGAAGCCTCAGCAGAAGGTCTCGTCCCGGCAAAGACTTTGACATCACTCGTCAAGTTTCGAGAACTACTGCAGCGATACGGTCAGGTGATGAACAGTGACCCGAAAAACCTTGCAGAGCAATGTCGTCAGCTGGTTCGTGAGATCGATTACGAATCTGAGATCGCGAAACAGTACAAAGAAGAAACTCAGCAGGAGACACGCAAGACAATTCTGGAAGAGTTTATCAACTCCATCGGTCAGTACGTGGAACGCAATGAAGATCCGTCCTTGACAGGATTCCTGGAGACAACCGCTCTGATGGACCGCGAAGATGAAGCGGACCGCAATGAAAAGCAGGAACAGGATGCAGTGCGACTGATGACGCTGCACTCTGCGAAAGGCCTGGAGTTTCCTCGCGTCTATCTGATCGGCATGGAGGAGGGTTTCCTGCCTCACAAACGCAGCATCGAAGCGGATTCGGAAAAGGACATCGCAGAAGAACGTCGCCTGGCCTACGTCGGGGTCACTCGTGCGATGGATCACCTAACTCTGACCCGCGCGAAGTCGCGCATGAAATGGGGCAAGCGGCGGGAGACCGTACCGTCTCGTTTTCTGTTCGAGATGCAGGCCGAACCCGGCGAAGCGTTGCCGGAGGTCTCAATCGAACGGCAAGAGGGCGTTGGCATCCCCATCATGCCAATGGGCGAATCATCGCCGTTCCAACCTCGCCCCACGCTTCTTCCTTCCTCGGCAAAGCTGAGTGCCCCGCCTCCCAATGAGTTCGAAGCACCGCCATTTTAAGAGGTGCAGGGGACACAGGTTCTCGTACACAGGTTCTCGGTTGATGAAGTCTCAAACCGAAGCAACTTGCTGTGTCTGGCTGCAATGGTTGTTGAGAACGGTGAACTCCAGCAGCCGTGTTCTTTGGTCTAACGATCCCACTCTTGCTTGTGGAGAACAAACCGGAGACGTTTCATCCAACTGTTTTTTCGAAGCATATTTACTGAAAACCACAGACGATCAATGGAAGGCCTTGTGGAGCCTGTTAATCTGCAAAAGCGAATGGCATAACGCACGAATCGTCTGGTCGAAACTCACACGACAGGAATCATGTCGAAAGCGCGACAGGTGTCCGGTACCTCGGCCTGGCCTTCGCTTACGATCCATGTTTGCCGCAAGAGTCGACATCGTCACAGTTTCCACGGGAGTTGTTCCACATCAATGGCAGACGATTCAACTATTAAATCGCTGCGTGAGGCACTGAGCATTTCGCCGGACAATGTCGCGCTGCGAAAACTCCTGGGTCGCACGCTGATACAACTAGGGCAGGCTTCCGAGGCCGAAGCGGAATTTCGCAAGCTCGTGGAGATGCGTCCCGACGACAACGAAGCCAGACTCGATCTTGCCAATGCTTTTTTCCAGCAGGGCAAATTCTCGCCAGCGCTGGTTATTGTGGAGGATATGGTGGCGAAGCGAGGAACTCCTGCAGGAGCTTATCTCCTGCATGCTCGCCTCTTGATGCAGCGTGGTGAGACATCCTTTGCGGTCACGGAATATCGGCACGCGATTGCTGAAGATGCGGCATTGCGAGACACCGCCCTGGAAGCAGAACTTGGCATTGAAGCTCCCACGAATTCGCCAGTGTCGGAAGGGCGAGTTCGTGCTCCGTGGGAAGGCGAAGACGAACCCGCAAAGACTCAGCGTACAGACTTCGAACGTCCGCTGGTCAAATTCAATGATGTTGGCGGCATGGCGAATCTGAAGGAAGAGATTCGCATGAAAGTCATTTATCCGATCCAACACGCAGACATGTTCAAAGCTTATGGCAAAGCCATTGGTGGCGGCATTCTGATGTACGGGCCGCCCGGCTGCGGGAAGACTCATTTGGCACGTGCGACCGCAGGGGAGATCAGTGCGGGATTTCTGAATATCGGCATTCACGATGTGCTCGACATGTGGATCGGCAGCAGTGAAAAAGCCTTGCAT
>CAIJTV010000737.1:0-3465 GCA_903823635.1 uncultured Planctomycetaceae bacterium | reverse complement strand
TCGGAAGATTTCGCATTCATGCTGCAACAGAGTCCGGGATGTTACATCTGGGCCGGAAATGGCCCGTGTATTGATGGCCGAGTTCTTCACAACGGTCGTTACAACTTTAACGATGACCTCCTGCCCGTTGGTGCCAGCTACTGGGCTCGATTGGCAGAGTCCTGTCTGTAAGACGGCCAGCAGACAAGTGATTGCATCCCGGACGGACGGTGAACAAAGCGAGAGAAAACCTGGTTGAAACGCTTCCACGTTTTCGTTCAATGAGGGAATTGGTGCTCGCATGGTGCCACCCAACAGAACACCCCTTGCTCAGCCTGAGCTAGAAACCGTTAATATTTACAACCCAATTCCAAGGAACCTGGGTCGTTAATTCAACCAATGGTATGGGTTCTAAGCGAAATGGATTACTTGCAAGCCAAACTCGACTTCAGGCGAACACCCAATGAACGGGTGATAGAATAGTGCGAATTTGAACACGCTGAATTCGACACATTTTTTCAACCGAGCCACGGATCGCCGCTCGTTTTACGCAAGGTAACATTCATCTCGTGCCGCTCGAAATACTCCGCAATGTTGAGGTACAACATTAAGCTGGATCGGGTGCTATTCCAGAATTTTGCGTGCCCGTCGAAACTCGACTGTTCCTCAGAGGCGATTGTTCGTGAAGTCACAGTCATCGGAAGCAAGCCGCACGGCCTTCTAATTATTCCGCAAAATGAAACTGGGCCATACGAATTCCCTGATGGCGCAGATGTCGATTTCTTCCTTGATATTTCAAAGTATCGAGGCCATGTTGAAGTCTGTGGGTTTCCACGGAGTAAGGTCATTATCGACCCGGAACGGCATGTTGCAGTCTCTGGAGAATTGTTCGACACAATCGATTGGCAGGGCTTGGGGTTCGACGCAGTATGTTGGTTTCGAATGATTTCTCGCCTCGTCAAGATCCGGTCCGCAGTGGAAGGCGTATTTAGCTTTCCAAAACCAAAAGACAGCAAACACGAAGCAGCAGTTCGCGACAGGCAACGCCTTGAGGAACTGGGATACAAATTCTATTGAATGGGCGGTCGACACATCGATTCTCGCCACCATAGCAAACGGAATTCAACGTCTGTAGACTCTTCTCCCCTGCCGGGCAGAGTCAGACAACGTCATCCACATTCTGCCAGACGTCCCACCCAAGAACAAAAGAACCGTCATCATGAATCGTGTTGTGCCTGTATTGAGTGCAGTGTGCCGATGGCATGGCCTCTTAGTTGCGATCGTGTTCGCATGTTGTGCATCGTCCGTTGTCGCCGAAGACAAAACCGATGTCACTGCGGTTGTGAATGCTGCCGTTAAGGACAATAAGCTGTCCATCGGGGCCAGCAACGAAAGATTCGGCGACACGGCTCCTGGTGTTCCGAAGAAGCTGACCGTCGAATACAAAATTGGTGACGAAAAACTTAAGGCTGAGGCGAGCGAAAACGGAACCATCGACATCGTCGCACCGGAAGGCCAGAAGCTCGTCATCACGAAGGCGGTCTATGGCCCGGCGGACGGTTCAAAGCCTGTCAGCCTGGAAAACGCCGCTGAGGTTCTCGATACACTTCCCGGCTTTACGATTGAAAATGTTCTGGCCGCCGACGCGAATACGAATGGTTCGTGGATTTGTATGGCGAAAGATCCCAAAGGACGGTTGCTGCTGGGCGGTCAGGGTAAGCAACCTATCACGCGCGTCACGATTGAGAATGGCAAGGTTGCCAAGCAGGAGATCCTCAATATCCCCGTGAGCGAAACTATGGGGATGTTGTTTGTTGGCGATGCACTCTATATCAGCGGCAGCGGAAGTCGCGGATTCGCCTTGTATCGCTGCCGGGATACGAAAGGCGACGACAGTTACGACGACGTCGAATTCCTTCGCGAGTGGCAGGGAGGCGGCGGCGAACACGGATCGCACGGTCTGGTGCTTGGCCCGGACAACATGCTCTACGCCGTATGCGGAAACTTTACGGCTGTTCCGAATGATCTCGTGGCTAGTTCTCCTCATCGCAATTATGCAGACGATTTGGCACTGCCGCGCATGGAAGACGGCAACGGATTCGGAGCTGGCGCGAAACCACCAGGCGGTTACGTTGCTCGCATGGATCTGGACGGCCAGAACATTGAATTGTTTTCGTCAGGTCAGCGCAACACGTATGACATTGGTTTCAATGCCGATGGCGAATTGTTTGGCTTCGACAGCGATATGGAATGGGACTGGGGAATGCCCTGGTATCGGCCGATCCATGTCTTTCATTCCGTCCGTGGTGGCGATAACGGTTTCCGAGAAGGCAGCGCGAAGTGGCCTGACTATTATGCGGATGGCTTGCCTCAAACGACGACGATCGGCATCGGGTGTCCGACAGGTGTTGTCTTCGGCACGGGTGCAAAATTCCCGGTGAAGTACCAGAAGGCATTTTATGTTTGCGACTGGACCTATGGTCGTTTGATCGCCGTTCATCTGACGCCAGATGGTGCCAGCTATACGGGCACATTCGAGAATTTCATCGCGCCAAAATCTCTGAAAGGGAAAGGCGGAAAGACTCCGCTGAATCTGACGGATGCAGTGATCGGAGATGATGGGTCCATGTACTTCACCATTGGTGGCCGTGGGACTCAGGCGAGCTTGTTCCGAGTCACCTACACCGGCGAAGAAGCTTCAGCACCTGCTGCAGAGACTGAACTGAAGAACAAAGCTGGCGACGACGCGAGAGAACTTCGTCGTAAACTGGAGTCCTTCAACGTGCAGCCGGATCCGACCGCGGTCGAATTCGCCTGGCCTCATTTGAAGAGCCCGGATCGATCCATCCGCTACGCCGCTCGCATGGCCATCGAACGCAATCCGGTTGAAGAATGGCAGGCAAAGGCGCTCGCTGAGAAGCAGCCTGACGCTGCGTTCACGGCGCTGCTCTCTTTGGCTCGACTGGGAACCGCCGAGGTTCAGCCTGCTCTGCTGAAGGCGTTGATGTCGTTATCTGTTGCGAAACTGACAGAAGAACAACTGCTGAACAAGCTGCGAGTCATTCAAGTTTCTATCTCGCGGCATGGAGCTCCTGGATCCGAAGTCGCAAAGCAGGTGATCGACGAAATTTCTCCGCTCTATCCGGCTAAAAGCCAGTCGCTCAATCGTGAACTCTGCCAAATCCTGATTGCTCTCAACGCTCCGAATGCGGTGGAGAAGACCGTCGCATTGTTGAAAGCAGCGTCCACACAGGAGGAACAGGTTATCTACGCGGTGAGCCTGCGTAACGTCAAAGCAGGATGGACTCCCGAACTTCGCAGAGCCTATTTGTCGTGGTGGAATCAGCCGAATTCGACTGAACATCCCGCTCTGGTGAATCAATGGTTTGAGGAGGCCGGCATTCGATTCAATAACGGTGCCAGTTTCGCAAACTTCATGGCGCACGCTCATGAAGAAGTGAAGTTTACAATGACTCCGGAAGAGAT
>CAIJTV010000736.1:0-3063 GCA_903823635.1 uncultured Planctomycetaceae bacterium | reverse complement strand
GGCTCAGGGTGTCCAGAATAATCTGACGCTCGATCTCCGCCAGTGATCTTCCAGCAATCATGGTGGGCGGTTCTGCGCTGAGTGATGGGCGTCCGAACAGCCAGGATTCGTCAATCACCAGAGTATCCCCCTGACTGATGATCATGGCCCGTTCAATAATGTTCTCCAGCTCACGCACGTTGCCCGGCCAGTTGTAGTTCATCATCAGTTCCATTGTGCGACGATCCACTCGCGTAATCGACTTGTTCATGTGCACCGAGAAGCGTCCGATGAAATGATTCAGCAGCGAAGGAATGTCCTCCCGCCGCTCACGCAGAGGCGGAACACGGATCGGAAAGACGTGCAGCCGGTAATACAGATCTTCTCGAAATCGGCCCGATTCGGAGTGCAGCTTCAGGTCCCGATTCGTCGCCGCGATCACACGCGTATCGATCTGAATCGGCTCATTACCACCGACGCGTTCGATCGTGCGTTCCTGAAGAACTCGCAGCAGCAGCACCTGTGTCTCGATCGGAACTTCCGAAATCTCATCCAGAAAAATGCTGCCACGGTGAGCCAGCTCGAAGCGACCTCGACGACGTTCGGTCGCACCCGTAAAGGCGCCGGCTTCATGACCAAACAGCTCGCTTGGAATCAGATTCGGAGCCAGCGAAGCACAGTTCACTTTCACCAAAAGTTCATCACGCCGGGAACTGAGATCATGGATTGCTCTGGCGATCAGTTCTTTTCCCGTACCGGTTTCCCCAAGGATCAGTACTGTAGAATCCGTGTTCGCAACTTGCTCAATCGCCACGCGCACCTGCTGCATGGCTCGACTGTCGCCAATGATGTTTCCAAAGTCCTTGTCCGTCCGAATCTCATCGCGCAGATAAATATTCTGCTGCTGCAGTTCTCCTTTTAGCCGATCAATTTCGCCATAGGCGGCGGCATTGTCGATTGAGATCGCCAGTTGCCCGCAGGCTTCATTCAGCAGCTCCAGATCCCAGTGATCGGGTGCCTCCGACTGCCGCGACGCGATTCCCAGCACTCCGAGGCATTGATTGCGAGCAGTCAACGGAAGGAAAACTTTCGACGCATAACCTGACTCCCAGAGTTTCTGATCGTCCGGAAACGAATGGGAACTTTCCAATGAACGAACCACGTGCGGCACTCGATGCTGCATAACCCAGTGAAAGGCCGAACCCGAGTGCGGCTGCACGGCGGTTTCCGTCAGTCTCCGGCGTTCGGAAATGATCTCCACTGCCAGTTCGCTGCGAGCGGTCTCGTGTCCGGCCAGCAACAGGCTCACGCGGTCACACTTGAGAAGTCGGTAGATCTGATCGGCCGCATGCTCAAAGATCGTGCGAATGTTGAGACTGGAATTGACAACATCGCCAAACTCCACCAGCAGTCGATAGCGGGATTCGGAATGTCGCAGTTGCTGCGTCTGTTTATCAACCTCCTGCTGCAGAGTCTCCAGAAATCCGTCCTTGGATCTGTTCGCCGCCGCCAGCTCCTCGTTCTTCCGCTGAAGCTCACTGATCAGTTGAGTTTTCTCCAGACTGATGGCAATGTGACCCGCCAGGCGACGAAGCAGGACTACGTGTTGATCCGTGTAGATGCCAGCTTCGCGACTGGAAAAGAAGATCACACCAATCGGTTTGCCATTCGCGAGCAGCGGCAAGGTCAGACTCGATTTCATTCCTTCCCGACAAATCAGCTCTGTCGATACAGATTGAGGTTTCCGGGAAAGGTAGTCGTCCAGATCATTGATGATGCGCGACTGACCTGTGGCCACGAGCGGAGCCAGCGTTGAACCAGCCAGTCGCGCGGCGTAGCCAACTTTCAGCCTCACTTCCCCATCCGAGCGACAGGACGCAAGCCGCAGTACGTCGCCCGGTTCCTCCAGCAGAGCGACCGCGATCCGGTTGTACGGCACGATGCCATGCAGCTGGCGATAGACCGAGTCGAACAGATCGTTGAAGCTGTGCCCCATGTTGAGCTGTTCGAGCATCTGCTCGACCAGTCGCTCATAATCCTCGTGCTTAGGCGGCACAACGGCGGTGGGTAAAGTCATCGAAATACAGCTGTCTAACGAAATATGGTCACATTGAAGCCATTTGTGCCCAATTGCCTGAAAGAACTCGCATTTTGTGGGCTTTAGGCCAGCAATTTCCGCTTGATTCTACCCAAAGGGGGACGGCATGGGCATTCGGAACGACCAAATATGGTGATTCCGGAGCAAATGGGGCTTGCTACAGAATCCGTCTTAAATGCCTTCTGGAAAGAGACTTATGCGCACCGCCTTGCCTTATTGAACTCATGGCACAGTGGTTGCTTCGCTCAGAGACAGCCGCAAACACTCCAAGGGCGACTATCCCATGACTCACGTTGTTGCTCAACCATGCTGCGACTGCAGATACACCGACTGCGTTGTCGTTTGTCCGGCCGATTGTTTTCACGAAGGTAGACGGATGCTGTATATCGATCCGCAGGACTGCATCGACTGTGAATCGTGTGCGCCAGCCTGTCCGGCGAAAGCGATCTTTCATGAGGATCGTCTGCCGCTGGAATGGGCACCATTTCGTGATCTGAATGCCACGATGGCGCGGCAGAGTCCTTCGATCCTTGAACCCCGAAACGTCATGAAGCCAGTTTAATTATACAGGAGATCTCAAGATGTCAGTCAAAATCACGGCAAGTGCCGCACGCGAATTTAAGAAGGTCATCGTCGAGCAGAAGATGCCCGACACGATTGCGCTCCGCGTCGGTGTGAAGGGCGGTGGCTGCAGCGGTTTCGAATATCAGCTGGAGTTCGACAACACGGTCAACGAAGACGCTGACCTGCTTGTCGAAATGCATGGTGTTCGCGTGGCGGTTGATAAGAAGAGTGCCTTGTTTCTGGACGGCACCGAGATTGATTTCCACGAGGGTCTCGACAAACGTGGGTTTGTCTTCAACAACCCCAACGCTACAAAGTCCTGTGGTTGCGGCAGTTCTTTCTCGGCCTAAGCGTCACTTGAACATTCGGCTGTGCATTTGACGGCAGCATCTCATCGCTGCCAGTGGCGGCTGAGTTTAATG
>CAIJTV010000735.1:0-2906 GCA_903823635.1 uncultured Planctomycetaceae bacterium | reverse complement strand
TACCGTCGGGATTATTGCGTTCGATGGGCTGCTGGGATTTCGGGGCACCTCGAGTATTCTCTTCCCAACCTTCTCTGACCTCGCGACGCAACAGGCCTCGCAATCTCAGGGGCATCCTGAACTGACGCCCGAGCAGCAGCGTCCGTTTCGTGAAATGGTTGACGAAGTGGGCTGGCTGTTGGGAACTCAGTTCACGGTTCAGGCCATCCCCGGCGCGGCCGGATTGCCAGCTGAGATTCTCGCAGGCCTTCCCGAAGATGTGATGACCCGAGGAAAAGAATTGGTTGAAAGCACTTGGCGCGTGAGCGTTGAGGAAATGCTGGAGGGGGCCGTTATTTCTGTCCCGGGCGGAGCCTTCGGCTGGAAGCAGCTTGGCCAGGCATTGGAGAATACAACAAACATCGTGCAGCAAGGCGGCCGTATCATCGTCGTTGCTGATCTGCCGATCCCTGAAGGCCCGGCTGCGACCATGCTGCGACGCTGCCAGGATCCGGAAGAACTCCTGAAGCCGCTTAGGCGTGAACCAACGATTGACTCGGTTGAGTTCGCTCAGTTGATTCAGGCGTTGCGGCGTGTGCGAGTGTATCTGCTGAGCCAATTGCCGGGAGAACTGGTCGAAGAGCTGGGAATGATTCCTGTCTCAGACTCAGCCGAGCTGCAAAGATTGGTGTCGACGATTGAAGGCTGCAAGTGCATTCCCTTCGCCAACTACGCATGGTGCGAAGTCGCGTAGCGAGCATTCTTGTTTAACGGCGAGCTGAAGGCGTAGTCCGAACGAAGCAACCACGCCTGCGGCTTGCCGTTAATCGATTCACTCAACGGACCGCAAGCGGCTAATTCTCGCCCTGCCACTCAGATTTTGCGGCAGGATATTTCGTAGACCGGCCATTCGGTCCCACAGTCGTTGCAGTGAAAACCAACGATCGTGGCCGTGCCTGGTACGGGAAGGCGGTTACGAGGACTGATCATGGAGTCGGCCAGCTCAAGCGGCTCGATGTCCTGATGACTACACTCTGGGCACGTTCCGTTTTGGTGAATCAGGCGTGCTCGATCAACGGCAGGCATGAAACGACCGCTGAAGATCACCGATCGGCGAGCCCGCTCAAACGGGATAATGTCTTCCGGGCTTTCGATGGCCGGAATCGGTAAGCTGTCTTCGGTTTCCAAGACAGCATCGTCGGTGGGCGTGAACAAACGCAGGTGAATACGGTTCATGCGTGTTTCCTCCTTGAAGCACGATTCCAGTTAAACGTTCAGGCTAAGCCGGGATTTCACGTATGCTTCTCGTTCCGTCGAGAAAAAAAGCAAACGCACGGTGAACTGAGCCTGAAAGTGAGAGACTACAAACGGCGACTTGAGAGAGACATTTTTGCCGTTCAATGTCAGAACTCTATCCACCCGCCGCAATGAACTCAAGGGCCTGAAATAGGATTTAACTACGGGCAAAATGCGAAGAATGCGTTGCGGTCCTGTCGGGCAACGATTTCAGGGCATCGTTCGTGGACGATTGGCATTGTTTTGCGTGCTCCCGGCTTCGCCTTGTTTGGCCTCTCAGGCTTGATGAAGTTAGGGTTGGCTCTGTTCGATTTGGGTTGCAGCACAATTAATCCGCATCAACTCGCTGCTTACCATTGACTTGTCTCCCACATCGGGCAGAATTACCAGAACTGGTCGGGCCGGAGTTTCTCTACTTTCCGTGGCCCTGAGAGCATGTTTCAATCCTGCTTTCGAATCTTGACGCCGCTGCTGATTCTTTGGCAGCTCATTCTGCCCTGCAGTGCGCCGTGGTTGCATATCTGCATTGAGGACAACTGCGCTCAAGCGAAATGCGAAGAATACCCCGGTTCATCTGTCCTGAAGAGTCAAGCTTCGGCGACCCATTCGATGCATTCCTGTGCCTGCGCTCACCATGCGAAGAATTCTCCGCAGAGCAACCATAATTCAAAGGAGCAGCCTCCTTCGAAGGCTCATGACTGCTCCAACTGTGCTGTCTGCCAGGCTATTGCCGCACCGCGAACTCTTGTGGCGATTGTGTCACTGGAGGCTTCCGTCCAAGTGATGGAAGCCCTCGTTTTTGCGGACTGTTCAGACCCACTGCTCGGGTTTGGTCTCCCGACTCGATGCCGCGCGCCACCGGCCATTGGCATCTGCTGAGTCTTGCCGGCTTCGTTCTGGCGCGGACTGATCCCGTTTCCTTGACGGCTTAAGTTGTTGACTTCGACAGCCGCCTGGTAGGTGCAGTCCAGCCTGATGCCGGAGACTCAGGCGCTTCGTCCCGTAATTCGGGGCACATTTGCGAACGTCCCTGGCATTCCCACGCGTCGAACAGACACAAGTGGCTGCGCATACTGCCGACAGCATGCAGTTCAGGGATCACAAGCAGGCTGATGAATTAATCAAACAGCATGCGTTAGCGTCGGGTTCTCTGCTCGCTCCAAACTTCGTCATCCCAAAGATCAAGGCTAACACGATTTCCACGCACGTTCTTAAACCTCCTCTCACCGCGCGGACCGCGAACTGCAAAGACGCGCCCGGTCGAATCGCGCGACCGGTTCGATGTGGCTGGTGTCATCCGGAATCCGTCCGGAAGTTTGCCGAACAGTTGATGAGCCAGCAATTGTGGTGCTGGGGACGCGACATCAAATCGCCTGCGGGCAATCTCCTGATGAACTATGGTTTTGAGCGTCATCGAGAACCCGGAAAAGGTAGTTCCGGATCGACCTGCTATCGGCTGGACGACGGCCCGCTGCACGTTGCTCTTTGGGGCTTTGGGATGTTCTATGGTGAACGCAGCCTCGGCGGACTCTTTGTCGGACGTTACGACTTCCGACCTCGCTGGGCCAATCTCGAATCTCTGTCCAGTGCCGTGCACTATCCGGATGATCTTCCACCCTTCGGTCGCCCGG
>CAIJTV010000734.1:0-3157 GCA_903823635.1 uncultured Planctomycetaceae bacterium | reverse complement strand
TGTTCACCCAGCAGCGGGCGATTAATCCGGATGTTGTTTCCATCAACGAGGAAGGCGTCTGTGATAGCCAGATTGCTGAGCAGCGATCGGTCTTCGAGCGTTTCCGTGGCTGCAGAGGCCCCATTGGCTGAAGCAATCCAGCAGGGTTGAGTTCTGACCAGAGATCTTCGTCGTCTGGGCTTCATCGTGGATTGGTTGACTTTCTGAACACTCAGCAGGGACGCGGATCTGGCCAAGTTTGATCATGCAGGAAAAAGGCTCCCCGGGTCAAGACGAGCATTCTTCGGAAGAGCAACAAAAGAGCCTAAAAACAGTGGTAAACAGGCCGCAAACCCGGAGGATTCGCACATTCGTCGCATACGATACGCAGGCCCCGACCTTTGAGCATGCAGCCCGTCGGCGGAGCGACGGGTGTACAGTACGCCCGTCGCTCCGCCGATGGGACTTCCGCAGCGTGCATGACCAAGGTGGTCGCGATAACTCATCAATTCATGAGCGTCCGAAAGTTGTTGAAAGTCCAACCCTGAAAGTCTCTGCGTGCCGTTTTTGATTCGTGAACTTCAACTGGAAGCTGATTCGCCGTTCATTGATGCGCGAGCCGATCGCTGCGTGCAGGAACTGGCCGGAGGATCTCGGTCGCATGTGACGGGACTGTTTGATCACGATTGCGTCATGCTCAACGGCGCTCTGGAGATCGATCCGGGGCGAAAGCTGGCGGCCGGTGACCAGGTGCGAGTTCGCTTTGAAGAAAACCGACGCTATTCACCCAAACGGCGACCTCAGGTAACGCGACACAGAGGTTTTACGATCGTCTATGAGGATCGTGAGATAATCATCGTCGACAAATCGGCCGATCTGTTGACCGTTCCCACCGATGGACGTGAGCCTCATACGTTGATCTATCGAGTCAACGAACATATTCGGCACGAGGGACGGGGTCGCGGCGCGTTTCTGGTGCATCGGCTGGATCGAGGCGTATCGGGACTCCTGGTGTTCGGGAAGACGAAAGAAATGGCGGATGCTGTGCAGTCCCAGTTTTCCCAGCGAAAACCGGAACGCCAGTACGACGCGATCGTGACCGGTCATGTCGTAAAACAGCAGGGCGAGTTTCGAACGTATCTGGCCACATCAAAGAATTTGAACCGCTATTCGACCGAAGACGAAGAAGACGGTGAGCTGGCCGTCACTCATTATCAGGTCGTCCGCAACTATCCTCGCACGGCTCAATCACCAGCGGTGACTCACGTGACGGTTCAGCTGGAAACTGGACGAAGAAATCAGATCCGCGTGCATTTTGCTGAGGAAGGCCATACGGTTCTCGGTGACTCCCGCTATCGGGCTCACTTGTGGAAAGAAATCCCGTGGCCGCACAAACGGCTGGCTTTGCATGCTTCGACGCTGGCTTTTGTGCACCCCACCTCGTGCGAAATGTTGCGATTCAACTCGCCACTTCCTAAGGAAATAACGGCCTTCCTGCGTTACATTCAGCAGACTCCCGAGAAGCGGCGAGAGGGCTGAAGGTCAGATTATTTGACGGCGAAGCGTTTCGGTGAAATCGGTTTTGGAGGAGTTGAACTTTCGCGAGTATCAGCGTTGCGAGCCAAACAGCCACGGCGTATCGCGAAAGCCGTTTCTCTTTCCCTTGGCGGCTTTGCGTGCAAAACTTTTTTCACGCCAAGACGCAAAGAAAATCGCTGAGAGTTCAGCCACCAGGTGACGAGTCAACCAAAAGGGAACAGGGTGCCTCATGGGCTCACGAACTGTGCGTGGTTTTCTTGCAGTAGCCGTGATGATGATCGGCCTCAGCCTTGGTGCTGGTCCCGCTTCAGCAGCCGACACGGTAGCGGATTGCCAGGCCATGATGGCGTCCGGAAAATACGCCGAATGCCTCGCCGCGACGACAAAGGCGATTGAAGAGAAAAGCTACGGCGAGGAATGGCCAATCCTGAAAGCTCAAAGCGAGCTGGCTCTGGGCAAATATCCTGAAGCCCTCGCCACAGTCGTCGCCGGCATCGAAAGGTACACCTGGAGTGCTCGATTACGGCATCTGGAATACGAATGTGCTCTGGCCAACGGCAAAAAGGAACAAGCGGCCGCCGCCTTGATGGAAGTCGAAAAGCAGGTCGCAACCGCATCGTGGAGATATACCGATGCCGACGACTTGGCCGCGATCGGCTGGGTCGCGATCGCACTCGGAGCCGACGCAAAAGCCGTTCAGGAAGGCTTCTTTGAGCGAGCCAGAAAGAACTACTCCAATCGGCCGGACGGGTTTCTGGCAGCGGGTCGACTGGCACTCGACAAAGGAGATTTCGCGTTCGCCGCAGAACTGCTGACGCCTGCCGCGAAGGAGTTCGAAACGAACGCCGACATTAAGTTTCTGCTGTCCGAAGCGATCAGTTCTGCAGATAGCGAGCAGTCGGCCCAGTTGCTCCAGAAAACGCTCGAACTGAATCCTCATCATGTCGGAGCCATGCAACGCGCGGCTGAGCGACAGATCGATTCGGAAGACTACTCCGGGGCGGAAGAGACAATTCGTCAGATGCTATCGGTGAATCCTCATTTGCCCGAAGCCCATGCCTTGCAGACCGTGATTCATCAGCTGCGCAACAATGCCGACGCTGCCGCACAAAGTCGGGCCGAGGCATTGAAGTTTTCAGCCGTGAATCCCAAAGTCGACCATTTGATTGGTCGCAAATTGTCGCAAAAGTACCGATTCACCGAAGGCGCGGCCGCGCAGCGGAGTGCCCTGGAGCTTGATCCGGAATTTAATCCGGCTCGAGTTCAGCTGGCTCAGGATCTGCTTCGACTGGGGCAGGAAGCCGAAGGCTGGCAAATGGCCGAGCAGGCTCATGACAAGGACGGGTACGACACGACGCTCTTCAATCTGTTGCAATTAAAGGACAGTTTGGGCCGCTTCACGACTCTCAAGAGTCCGCATTTTCAGGTACGTATGGAAAAGCACGAAGCCGCTGTTTACGGCCAAAGAGTTCTGGCCCTGCTTGAAGAATCATGGGCAGAACTGACCCCGCGTTTTGAGTTTTCGCCGGAGTTACCGGTGATGGTGGAGATCTATCCGCGGGCCGACGATTTCGCGGTGCGAACGTTCGGAATCCCGGATGTCTCAGGGTTCCTCGGAGTTTGCTTCGGCAAGGTTGTA
>CAIJTV010000733.1:0-2965 GCA_903823635.1 uncultured Planctomycetaceae bacterium | reverse complement strand
ACGCAGTCAATGATCTTTTCGAAGTCCGATTCTGCCGTGACTCATGATCCGAGTACTAAACGCTATTAGTCCACAGATGAACGCAGATAAACACGGATGAAATCGCAGTGTTGATGGCATGGAACCTTAAATCCACGACTGCTGAATCAACAGCGTTTCCCAATGAATTCATTGCGCGACCATGTCGTCGGTCTCTTGATTTGCTCTTATCCGTGTTCATCTGTGGACAATCACTCTCGTCGCAACGGAAGACGCAGTCAATGATCTTTTCGAAGTCCGATTCTGCCGTGACTCATGATCCGAGTACTAAACGCTATTAGTCCACAGATGAACGCAGATAAACACGGATAGAGTCGCAGTCTTGCTGGCATGGAAACTTAAATCCACGCCTGCTGAATCAACAGCGCTTCCCGATGCATTAGCCTCGCGGCAATATCGTCCGTCTCTTGAATTGCACTTATCTGCGTTCATCTGCGGACAAACAAGCACAACGAAAGACGAAAAAAGCCCGGCACCTTGCGATGCCGGGCTTCTGATTCAGTCAATTGAGGACGGACAGGAATGTCCATCCTGCGATTGAAGGCTACTTCTTGCCCTTCTTTGATTCACTCGCTTTCGCTTCTTCAAGGGCTGCCTGAGCAGCTGCAAGACGAGCGACTGGAACGCGGTATGGACTGCAGCTCACGTAGTTCAGGCCGATCTTGTGGCAGAACTTCACGCTCTCTGGGTCACCACCGTGTTCGCCGCAGATGCCCAGCTTGATGTCCGGACGAGTCTTGCGGCCCTTCTCAACAGCCATCTGCATCAGCTGGCCAACGCCAACCTGATCCAGAGTCGCGAACGGGTTCTTCTTGAAGATCTCGTTCTCGGTGTATGGCAGCAAGAAGTTACCCATGTCGTCGCGGCTGATGCCGAGAGCGGTCTGGGTCAGGTCGTTCGTGCCGAAGCTGAAGAACTCCGCAGTGTTTGCGATCTCGTCAGCGGTGAGGGCACCACGTGGGACTTCGATCATCGTGCCAACCATGTAATTGAAAGTGATCTTCTTCTCAGACATCACTTCCTTGGCGACTCGATGAATGATCTCCACCTGCAGGTCGAGTTCCTTCTTGAAGCCGACGAGCGGAACCATCACTTCAGGATTCACTGGAATCTTCTTCTTGGCGACGTCAGCAGCCGCTTCGAAGATCGCTCGAGCCTGCATTTCCGTGATTTCCGGATACGCAATACCCAGACGGCAACCGCGGTGACCGAGCATCGGGTTGAACTCGTGCAGCTGAGCAACGCGAGCCTTCACCTTGTCCGGCTTTACGCCCATCTTCTTGGCGAGGTCGGCCTGAGCCTTGTCGTCGTGAGGAACGAATTCATGCAACGGCGGATCCAACAGTCGGATCGTCGCTGGCAGACCCTTCAGAGCCTTGAAGATGCCCGTGAAGTCTTCTCGCTGATAAGGCAGAAGCTTCGCAAGAGCTTTCTTGCGGTCTTCCAGGTTGTCGGCGAGAATCATTTCTCGAACGGCGTCGATACGATCACCTTCGAAGAACATGTGCTCGGTTCGTGTCAGACCGATCCCCTGAGCGCCGAACGCGATGGCCTGTTCGGTCTGCTCTGGATTGTCCGCATTGGTTCGGACAGCCAGGCGAGTCACCTTTGAGCACCATTCCATCAACTGCTTGAATGCCAGGAACTTTTCCGTCTTGGCGGCGGCCTTGTCACCGAAGAGCAGGCCCATCACGATGCTGGATGGACCAGTCTTGACTTTGCCACCGTAGATCGTGCCAGCAGTACCGTCGATGCTCAGATGGTCAACGCCTTCTTTGAAGGTCTGACCAGCAATCTTGACAGTCTTCTTGTTGTAGTCGATCTCTACAGCGCTTGCACCGCAGATGCAGACTTTGCCCATCTGACGAGCGACGAGAGCTGCGTGTGAAGACACACCGCCCTTGGCTGTCAGAATGCCCACAGCAGCGATCATCCCACGGAGGTCTTCCGGTGAGGTTTCGTTGCGGACGAGCAGAACGCTTTCGCCCTTTTCGGCAGCGGCTGCAGCGCGGTCGGCGTTCAGATAGATGACGCCAGACGCAGCACCTGGACCAGCAGGAAGTCCGGTCGCAAGAATCTTGGCCTTCTTGATTTCTGCGAGGTCGAAGTCCGGAGCAAGAAGCTGCTCAAGCTGATCAGCCGGGTTACGCATGATAGCGGTTTCCCAGTCGATGAGCTTTTCTTTGACCATGTCCATGCTGAACTTCAGAGCCGCAGCGGCAGTTCGCTTGCCGTTACGAGTCTGCAGCATGAACAGCTTGCCCTGCTGAATTGTGAACTCGACGTCCTGTACGTCCTTAAAGTGCTTCTCCAGAGTCGCGCGGACTTTCATCAGCTCGGCGAATGCTTTTGGCATGGCCGCTTGCAGCTTGGCTACAGGCTCTGGTGTTCGCACGCCGGCGACAACGTCTTCGCCCTGTGCGTTGATCAGGAACTCACCGTAGAACTCATTAGCACCGTTCGCCGGGTTACGTGTGAACGCCACGCCGGAACCGGAATCGTCGCCCGTGTTACCGTAAACCATCGCCTGGACGTTAACGGCAGTGCCCCACTCGGCTGGGATGTTGTACTTGCGGCGATAAACAATCGCACGGTCATTCATCCATGAGCCGAATACAGCTCCGGCTGCTCCGCGAAGCTGATCCCAAGGATCATTCGGGAACACTTTACCGGTACGCTCTTTAACAAGCGCCTTGAATTGCTTGACCAGTTCCTTCTGGTCGTCGGCAGTCAGATCGCTGTCGACGATGTCCTTTTTGTACTTCTTGTGTTTGAACTCTTCGATCACAACTTCAAACGGCTCATGATCTTCGCCTTCGCGCTTCTGCACGCCCAGAACGACGTCGCCGTACATCTGGATAAAGCGGCGGTAGCAGTCCCACGCGAATCGCTCGTTCTTCGTTGCAGCGACGAGAGACAGAACGGT
>CAIJTV010000732.1:0-5759 GCA_903823635.1 uncultured Planctomycetaceae bacterium | reverse complement strand
GCTCCGCCGACGGGATCTGTGCTCTTACACCGCCACCTTTTCAACCGCATCAGACGCCAGCCGCAGCCGTTGCCAGCGGCCTGTCAGATATCGCATCCACATACAGAATCCCGTCAGGCTGATGTGAATTGTCGCAGTCATCCAGATGGCGAAGATCGTCGGATTGTCCGACCGAATGATTAACGCTGCCGGCAGCACCATCACCAGCCAACTGGACAACAGTGTAATCAACATCGGATAAACGGTGTCGCCGGCTCCTCGCAACGCTGAAGAAAACACGACGGCCAACGCATCAAAGACTGAATAGACTGCGACAAACTGCAGCAGTGTTGCAGCCAGTCGCGCCAAGGTTTTCACATCAGCGCCCTGGCCGGAATCCGGATCTGCGAACAAGAAAAATGGCCGCAAACATGTCTCGGGGAAAAAGATCAGCATCAGCGCCGTGATACCCGTCCAGAGAACTCCCAACAGCACCGCATTGTTCGTCGTCCGTTTTGCCGCAGGAATATTCTCTGCTCCGATGTGATGGCCCACCAACGTCTGAATCGCGGTGCCGAATCCGAGCAACGGAATGAAGATCAGCCCGTTAACACTGAAGGCCAGATTAGTGGCGGCCAGATCGGAGCTGCTCAGATTTCCGATGATCAGCAGAAAGACCGTGAAGCCCGAATTGTCGACGAAGTAATGCAGACCGCTCGGCACACCGAAACGCAGAAATTTTCGCAGAAGATCAAAGTCCAGTCGTCGCGACGCCATTAACGGAAGTTGTTCTCGTTTTGCTTCGCGCAGCATCAGCAGCGCATATACAAAAACTTCACCGCATCGCGCCAGCACCGTCGCCAGTGCCGCGCCACGAATCCCGAGCTCCGGGAATGGGCCAATGCCATAGACCAGCAGATAATCAACACCAAAGTTGAAGAAGACTCCGGCAAAACTGATACACATCACGACCGAAGTTCGCCGTCGCCCATTGAAGAAGCAACTGAGCGCGGTCGACAGCAACAGCATCGGGCTGCCCGCGCACAGCGTATTGAAGTACTGAGCTTCCAGCTCGACGATCTCAGGCGAATGCCCGGTCAGAGACAACAATGGGCGACTGAGCGGCAGACACCCCAGCAGGAGAATTCCCGTCACCAGTGACAGCCAGATCGCCTGCCACAGCGACGCCATCATTCGCTCTTTTTTTGCCGCCCCATCGTACTGCGAGATAAACGTGTTCGCGTAAAGAATTGTTCCCATCGGGATGCAGACGACCGTCCAGTGCAGCATCGACGCCGGTGTGACCGCCGCCAGAGCTGCCTCGGAGCAACCAGCCAGCACGATGCGGTCCGCCGCGTTCATCAGCGACTGCGAACCGGCGCTTAGCATCAGCGGAACAGCGACACGGAACAGCTCCGACATGCTGCCAGCTTCCGGAGCGGATTCACTATGAGATTCTCCAGAAGCCATCGTCATTGATCAGGAAGCCGTTAATGAGGAATAACGCTGGCGTAACTTTCCGGTAGGATGGGCATTCCTGCCCGTCGAAACTCAGTCGGACAAGAATATCCAACCTACATCTCTGAGTTTGACCATGCACTCCGTGACACTCGCAATGCAGGATTCGTTCGCGCCGAGATCCCTTGGTGCAAATGTCATCCCACGTATTGGCAACTCAAGCGAGAGCCCCCTGTCGCGGAGTTCGCCAATCTAAGCCGATCAGACGTAAATCCGCTGCCGGTTTCCGGAAGCTTCATCAGGGCTGCCACCGTTCTGGCAGGCGATTCGTTCCTCATCCGACTTTGCCAGGGCCAGTTGATACATCCGCTCTCCAGCAGGAGTCGGATAAACCGTGTTCACGCAAGCCTGGCACAAGGAGTGTTCCGGAAGTCCAACGCAGTTAGCTAGCGCTTCGACCGGAAGATATCGCAGACTTGTCGCTCCGATTGCATCGGCCATCGCCTGTTCTTCTTCCGGAGTGATCACGTGACCAGCCATGAAAGCCGGCGCAAACAACTCTCCCACAGTCGACATATCGATGCCGTAAAAGCACGGCGAGATAATTGGTGGGCAGGCGATACGAACATGAATCTCCTTCGCGCGACCTCGATCTTTTAACAGCGCCAGTAGTTCTTTCAATGTCGTGGCTCGTACGATGGAATCATCCACCAACAGAATCCGCTTGCCTTCCATGACTTCCGGCAGCGGCGTGTACTTCATTCGCACTTTGTCCGCGCGGTTGTTGCCTTCGATAAAGGTACGACCGATGTAGCGATTGCGGATCAGTCCTTCGAGGGAAGGAACCTTCAACTGAAATGCCATGCTGTCGGCTGCGGCTTTGGCCGTGTCCGGAACCGGCACCACGATCACGTCGTCATCGATGGGCAGTGTTTCACGCCTGGCCAGTTCTTCACCAAGACGTTTGCGAGACAGGTAGACTCCCGCATCGTCAAACGTGCTGCCCGCGTTCGCAAAGTAAATCCACTCGAAGAAACAATGAGCTTTCTTCGGACTTTCCGCATACTTTTCAACTCGCACCGTCTGGCCATCGACCACAACGACGTGTCCCGGTGGAACGTTCTTGACGCTGTCTTCAGAAAATCCCAGGTGAGTCAGTGCGACGCTTTCACTGGCGGCCGCAAACATCGAACCTTCGACTGCGTAGCACAGAGGTCGCATCCCCAGCGGGTCGCGGGATACAAACATCTGACCGCGAGCATTCAGGAAGACGATGTTCCAGGAGCCATCGAGTCGTTTCGACAAAGTTCGCAGAAGTTCAACTGGAGTCACATGGGCGTTCAGAGACAGTTCGTGCGAAATCAGATGATGCAGAACTTCCGTGTCGGTTTCACGAGTCAGGTGGAAGTCGGTCGTTGAAAGAATCTCTTCGCGCAGCTCGGTGTAGTTCGCCAGTTGCCCATTGAAGGCGAAGCTGAACCATTTGGAGCGAGCGATGTGCTGGCGTTCAAACGGCTGCGCGTAACTGGGGTCATCCTTACCGCAGGTCGCATAGCGGACATGACCAATGGCGGCCTGTCCGGCATGCTCGGCCATCAGCTCTTTATACGGACCTTCATGATTCATGCGAAAGACTTCGGCTACGCCGCCGACGTCCTTGCGTGTCTGAAGCAGCTGCAGGCGCGCTGGATTGTAGCTGGTGAGTCCCGCCGCCAACTGGCCGCGGTTCTGCATATCCAGCAGCATACCCGGAATCAGCCGCGACGCGCGGTTGCGAACCGTCTGAGCATCCTCGGTCGCGGGATCGATAAACGACTTATCTTTCCTGCGAAGTTTGGGGATCAGCGGGCTAAGATCACCGGAATTCAGGTGGTACACGGCGGCCACGCCGCACTCGTGCTGCAGTTCGTCCATAGTCCGACGAGTTCAATATTCCAGAAGAAAGCTCGCGACAGATGGCGAGCAGAAACGGAATCACGTCGGCCCGGAGGAACCGCGTTTGGCCGTATGATATCGCCTCAAGCACTTCAAACCAATCGTCCGCCGCCGATTCGCCCGACAGAAGTTGTTGTCTATCGTTTCGGTCGTTCAATTCCGCAGTGTCGTCAGGCTCGCCGGAGCCACCCGAGGGGAGATCAGGGGGGCGTTGATCCCTGAAAATCCTGCCCACATGCGAAATTCCGGTGAACCACGTCCCTGCCCGTGTCATCTCAGAGAAAGAAGTGGCGACCGCAAGCGGCAGGAAAGGGGAGTTCTGGCTGCCAGAGTTGCAGAATCTGCCGATTCTCAGATTCTCAATCGGAATCGAGGAGACAACAGGTTAGAATCAGACTTGCAACCAACAACTTCGCTCGCTACTTTCCGCCCTCTCGCAGGGATCTTTCGGCTATTCAATGTCAGACGATAGTGGAAGGCCGAGTGAAACCAGCGAAAAGATTCCCCTGTAGCTCAGTTGGTAGAGCAGGCGACTGTTAATCGCCTTGTCATAGGTTCGAGTCCTATCGGGGGAGCTTTCTCAAAATCAGCGGACTACCGCTTACCGGGAAGTTAACCAAGAACGCCGAGAGTGTCCCTCTCGGCGTTTTTTCGTTTACCCCAGTGTTTCGTGCGGTTTACGACATGCGACGCCATGCGGGCGATGTCTCTGTTTTGTGACGGTCCCTATCGGGGTCCGGAAGGGACCCTTCTGGCGGGCTCGATTTGGGGCAAAACTCTCTGAGTCTCGGGTTGGCCCGTGTCGCCGAGTTAACAGGCCGTTCCCTTTCGGGGTGCTGGTTTTTGATGGCGTGAAATCAGCTGCTGCTCCAGAAACCTGGGTGTTCAGAATTCACAGGAGCCAGACACGGCCGCCGCGTTTGGCGAGTCCGGCAGCTGTAAACCCCCTTGCCGTGCGAAGTACCTCTACGTCGGCCGGTCGGTTCGCAGCTGCAAGATTGTCATGCGTAATGTACGACTAAATAACATCGAAGTAGACTTCGTCGCGTTCATGATCAATTCCCCAGTTGTCAGTGGCAATCTCTATTGCCTCCTCTTCCTTTTTCACAACAATCATGACTTCGTCCTCGTCGGAAAACTGCAACTCGTCACCTGGGACACGCCATTCACGTTGCCAAGTGAAGTCAATGCCCTTCGAAAAGTCCAACTCGCAGTGTCGCCAACGCACCGATGTATCAAAGAACTTGAGCACCTGTTCGGTTGGTAGATGACCGGCAATCCGCCCTTGGCCGCGATCAAGCTCTTTTTAAAGCCAATTCCGTAGTCGCTGAATCGGTTGTACGAATGCTCGTCCAGCAATTGCGATTGACGATAAGCTTCGGTGAGTGGCATTTCTATCAGGCATACTGCTTTTTCAGCGCAGAATTTGTCTTGGCTGCCCAGAATGTGCTTCGACGCAATGATTTGCTTCAGTGCCTCGAACGGCTGACGATCCCATCTAGTAAAGTGCCATGGCCAGTCACTTAGGTCATGACGTACCTCTTTGATGAGTTGGGGCAGGTTACCTTTCATCAATAACTCCTTCGATATCTAAGCCGACCACGCCAGTATGAACTATGTCACGCAGATGATTTTGGTAACCGTGCCGCGATCTTACTGAACAGGTCAAATGCGGTCTGTAATTCATCCGCAATTTCCGTCGCAAGTATGTCTGGCGCAGGTAATGAATCGACGTCCGTAAGACTTTGATATTGAAGAGATCCAGACTCAGTTTGTCACGTTTTACAATCTCCTCATAACTGTAACATACCCCTCTCGTCGCCCTCGAAATACCCACCACAGTTTGTTTTAGGTGTCCGAACAGGACACTGATCAGACAAACCGCTGAAAACCAGATCGTCGAATACATCGAACCTGTGGAGCTTGTGGACTGGCTCTCTCAGGGAGAAAGCTGCTCGCTGCAGATTGGCGGAACCCGTGTAGAGGTTCGCTTCATTGGCCGGAAGGGACGGAGGGCGAGGATTAGTATGTCAGCGTGTCCGAATGCCTTGCACGAAAGTGACGGCGAAGTTTGAACAGGTAGAAGCCGGATAGCCAAGCCATGGGTAGGAGCAGGAAGCTCTGGAGAATACCGAAGTAAATCGTGCAGTTGATTCCCGAGTGGCGAGCAAAGCGCAGAAGCTCGAAGTCCTTGCTCTGACGTGACAAATCGCTCTTTATTGCAGGCCAAACATCGAGATCACAAAAGCCGCAATCAAATTCTCGGGGGAAGGGGAAATCCCATTGTCGGACAAAAAAGAACTCTCCGCTGCAGATGTAAACAACGAAGGTGTTGCCACCAGTCTTAGCCGAGTTCATCAAATAGAATCCGCTGCTGTGACTGAATG
>CAIJTV010000731.1:0-11860 GCA_903823635.1 uncultured Planctomycetaceae bacterium | reverse complement strand
GGATGCGCCATGCCATGATGAAGATGAATTGCGAAGTCGCCTCGGCATTTCAGAGAAAGCCAACTTAACGCCAGTGGCCAGCACCTGGGTCGACACGCTGATTGCTGTGCTGAATTCCGGCGTTGGCGGATTCCTGCTGATCACTCTGGGTATCATTTGCGTCTATATCGAACTTCATCTGCCATCAGGATTCTTTGCCATCCTCGCCACAGTGTTCTTCTCGCTGTTTTTCTGGAGCCGCTTTCTTGGCGGTACAGCGGGGACTCTGGAACTGGTTCTGTTCGTGCTGGGTATCGGATTGCTGGCGTTGGAAATCTTTGTGATTCCCGGCTTCGGAGTCTTCGGAGTCTCTGGAATCCTGCTCACGATCGCATCTTTGATTCTGGCGAGTCATACATTCTCCGGGATGACTGCCACGGAGAGCTTTGAAGAATCCATGAGCAGCCTTGGTTCGCTGGCTGGAGCGATGGTCACTGTGATCGCCGTGGCCGCAGTCCTGAACCGATTCCTGCCAACAATTCCATTTCTGAACCGGCTGATCCTGACTCCTCCTGGTTACGCGCCAGCAGAGGCCGACGGACCGATCCTGAGGACATCTTTGCTCGCGGGTCATTCATCGCAGCCGACGCCAGTCGATGTCGGCGCAACGGGCGTGACGGCATCAGCTCTGCGTCCATCCGGAAAGGCAATGTTCGGCGACAAGTACCTGGATGTTGTCAGCGATGGTGCTTACATCGATCATGGAACCCCAGTCGAAGTGCTCCGCATTGCCGGTAATCGCATTATCGTCAGAAGCACCTCGGGAACGCAGACGTAGCTGGGCCAGCGCCGTGTATGGGGGCAGATGGTGAGCTTTCTTATGAATGTCAGTATGCGATATGATAAAGGGTTGATGCTCGAACGATTGCAGTCAGACGAAGTCAATCGAACTGGTTCTTGAATCTCCCGTTATCAGGCCAAACTTCTTCGACCGGCATTCAGCATAAACATTGACTCGACCACATCTAGCTCGCTACGGCGTCAATGTTCGGCCGAGCGTCGCGTGTCCGGGACGCTCCACACTCATGTCGGCAGGGATGGCAGGAAAACGTCTACGTTGAGTCTCCTGCAGGTGCTCAAGCAGAATCCGTCGTACTTCCGCCACGGTTTCGGAATGACGCAGGACTTCTCGGTGTCCGGCCGGAATGACTTTCTCACTGGTCACATCCTCACGATGCGCGCTGGAGTAAGCCACAACTCCATCGGTCCAGGAATTAACATCACGTCCCTTGCGAACACCAACGATGTTATGGTGTTTCACCTCATCCGGCACCCGCGAATCTCGAATGACTGTCAGGACTGCGGACTTCTTGGTCAGCGAATCCAGGCTGGTCTTTGGTGCCGTGACCCGATCCCACCAACTCTTTTTATCCTGCTCGAAGATCACGCGTGTCAATTCGTAGGTCTTTGCAGGCAACCAGACAAATGATCCCGTCAACCAGCGTGTGAACCGATTGGAGAAGGAACTACCGCCATAAGGACTGGCGATCGTCACGATGCGATCAATGGAAGGATTCGACTGAAAGAAGAAAACCCTTCGAATCTCAGACTTCACTTCCGAGCTTGTCTGCAACTCTTCGACCGACTTCGCACTGACAGAATTCCAAAGACGATTTCCACTATCGATCGTCAGCATATGGGACAGCAGTCCTCCCATGCTGTGCCCGACCACAACCATCTCATCCAGTCGACTATTCCGGCGATAGGGATCGCAGTCGTTGCGTACCTGCATCAGTTCTTCACGGAGGCCAGCCGCCGAAAAGGCGATGGGCTCACCCGTCGGGTACAGATAAAACCAGAACTGATACTTTCTGCGAATCTCAGGGTCAGCCTGCAGATCATTGAACATCTCCATCCACGTCATCGGGCTGGACCAGATCCCATGAACCATCAGCACCGGGATGCGATCCGGATCATAAGGCTGCACCATGTATAACCCGGCGACGTTTTGTGCTCGATCCGGCCGGATAAATCCCCATGTATCCAGCAAACTGATATCGCGGTTGCTCAGGTAGCGAGCCAACGGAGTACTCACGTCGGTCTCCAGAGGCATCAAAGAGTCACCCACCAGCATCGCCTCTGACTCGCGGGGGTCGAAAATCTGTAACTGCACATCGTAGGGCGAATCGTAGGATTGTTCGGTCTCGTCGAATCTTAAAACCAGAGTCGCGGCAAAGCTCATGCCTTTGGTGTAATACTTTTCGACCGGATCCGGACTCTGTGATGCACGCCGAATCGCAATGATCGGTACTCCCAAACCCTGTGTGGCGTGACGCGCCTTCAAGTTCTTGAGTTCATAATCCGACACGAATTCAAACTCACTCAGCTGTTCGGGTGTCAACAGATTCGAAGGGAACGGGATATCAAAAAGTAGTCGGCGATACGTCAGTGGCATCTGCATAGACTGCCCGAGCTTAACCTTCCCCAGGCGATTTGAGATACGCAGCAAACCCTCGGAAGCCGCGTTATAAACTTCGGCTGTGCTTCGATGCTCACCTCGTGACGGATCGGGCTGCTCACCGCTGGTATCCTGTGTCGCAAAATAGCGCCACGCAGCTTTCGAAGAATCCAGATACAACTCCGACGCCAGTTGAGGATCACGAGTCTTCACAACTTCGGCCGCAAGGTAATTCAGCTCGGACAGTGAATGAGTCGCCTCATAATAATGCTTACCAGCTCGGTGTGTGGCGGAATGCCGAATCATGAGCTTAAGATCATCGCCGCCCTGATAACCGGTCTGACGCAGAAACAGTTCAGTTCGCTCCGAATGTTTCACAAGCCCGAACGCAGTCGTATTCAGACGTTCCGTCAGTGGATTGTGCGGCTTCTCGCGGAGCTGAGCAAACTCGGTCGTCGCGCAACCTGAAATACAGCCCAACACGCATACAAAAAACAGCGTGGGGAGAGTTACGGATAAAGTCAGGCGATTCGTCGCCCTCGACAGAGCGTTAGAACTCATTGTGCGAGATAAGCACAGGTTGAAGTCTGGGACATTCATGAGCATTCAGCCTGAGCCGCAACAATGCTCTCAAGGAGCTTTCGCGGCTTGCGCTGAAACGCATTCTGAACGCTGTAACAGATGAAAATGACGGGGCCGGTAGGGTCACAGTTCTCGAAAATCCGGTCAATAGGTTCTTTCGACATGCTGGGAAGTCTGGGAGACCTGCGAAACTTCAGACTTTCTTTTCCCGACAAAAAGTCCGCCGACGTACGTTCTCGCAGCGGTTTCTGCCAGGATTCCCGGGAATAGACCGTCTCTTGATTCCGCGTTTTTGTTTCCGGCCTGGCTGCAGGGGACGGCCCCACGAAAGCCTGCAGCAAAAAAGCCAGCGTCTACTGCTGGGCGGTAAACGATGAAATCTCCAGACCGCCCGCGTGAATTGCCCGTTTTGTGCCAACCTGATTTCGTATGTCTACCATTCATAAATCACGCTCGGGGCTCGTCTCCTGGGGACTTTTTCTGCTCGGCAGCCTCCTGCTGTCCGGCATGATCTTTACGGTCATGAGCGACGCGAACCTGTCACTGGTGTTTTGGCCGAATGACATTCACGAGTTCTTCATTTCCTGCCTTGGTGGAGACACCACGAAATCTGTCAGTGGAGTTTCACAAACTAATCTGCCAGCGGCTTCGGTCTTCCTGCGAGTCACAGGTGCTCTGCTTGGAATTACAATCCTGTCGCACTGGTTAGCATCCTCGAAGCGGCAAACGAACGCGGCACAAGTTGAGGCGAAATCGAAGGCAAGTTTTCGTTCACTTTCGTTCTCGTCGCGTGCTGCAGCGATCGCACGGCCAGGATTGTTTTCAGGTGTCTGGCTTGCCGTTTGGTTTGCCGCTCCGCTCGTCAGCCAGATATCATTCATCGCGTTTGTTGCCACGACTACGCCTTATGCGTTGACTCTGATTCTGGCGAGCATTCTGAATGAGTGGCTCAGTCAGATTTCTGACACGTCAGCAATCAACCCTGAGTCTGCCACTGCAGGCTTTGGCCGCATGGAACTTGCTATCGTCATCATTGCAATATTCGTCTGGGAGGCCATGTCTTTCTGGATGAACGAACGACTCTATGCAGGTCTTCTTGTTCCACATGGCGATTCGGCGATGTACGAGGAACATCTTTGGAACGTCTGGCATGGCAAAGGCTTCCGCAGTTATCTCGATCAGGGATTATTTCTGGGCGAGCACATTCAGGTGATCCATCTGCTGTTGCTTCCGCTGCACATGCTGTTTCCGTCCTACCTGACGATGGAGGCTTGTGCTTCATTCTCGCTGGCCATTTGCGCAATTCCAGTCTTCTCAATTGCACGTAGACATTCCGGAAGTTCGCGAGCTGCGATGTGGCTTGCTTTGGGTTGGCTTTTGTTCTTCCCCATGCACTATCTGGACATTGCGATTGATCTCAAAACATTGCGACCAAGCTGTTATGGAATGCCGTTTCTGTTCTGGGGCATTGATTTCGCTGAACGACGCAAGTTATGGCGATCTTCGCTGTTCTTCCTGATCGCGTTATCAACTCAGGAAGACTTCTCGCTGGTCGTTGGCTCCATCGGACTGGTGCTGTTTCTTTGCCAATGGCAAGCCAGAACGGGAGTCTCGAGTGAAAACTCGGCGAGAGATCCCGAGAAACAGCTCACACTGTTTTCAAAGTGGTCTCTCGGAGTATTGTTGTTCTCGATCATCTATGTTCTGCTGGCCGTGCTGGTCATCATTCCAGCATTTCGAGATGGCGCTCATGTCCACTATAGCCGATATTTTGGGGATCTTGGCAGCAGCCCCGGTGATCTCGTACGCACGGCGTTACGTGAACCGAGCAAAGTGCTGGGTATCTTCTTCAGTTTTCGCACACTGACATATCTTGTCATGCTGACGATTCCCCTGGGAGGACTGGTCTGGCGACGTCCTGTTTATCTGCTGGCCGGTGTGCCAACATTTGTGATGCTGAGTTTGATTCAGCTCGGCAATGAATCCGGCTCTGCAGCAGGAGGCAGTACGGCCGAAATGGCTGCGCAGATACCTCCTATCCCGTATCATCATTTTCACGCACCACTTCTGCCCGTACTGCTTTGGGCGGCAGCCGCAGGGCTTTCACAAAACCATCGCAGCATTCACTGGGCTAGATTCGCATTTCTATGTGCACTGCTGACATCGGTCACAGGATCAATGATGCCGATGGGAGCAAACTTCTGGTCGGGAGAATCTTCTTATGGCTGGAGGAACTTGTATGTTCCCGGACCACGATCTGCTGAATTCGAAAAAGTGATCGCACAGATTCCAGCGACCGCGCGAGTCGCTTCCACGGATTATGCTCATACGCGGTTTACTCATTTCGAACGATCTTATGACTACAGTGGTTATCTCCGAGCGGTCAACAATTATCAGCCTGGAGTGCCTGCAGACACTGACTACATCGTTCTCGACACCAGCCATCCTTATAGCGAAGTTCGTTCTCTTGCCGACATTCGGGAATTGCAGGTCGAACCCGAAAAGTGGGAAGTTCTTCCCGATGCAACCGACGGTCTGTTTATCATCCTGAAACGAAAACATTGACTTTCCGAGTGAGTCGTCGCGGAGAGTTAGGGCAGCTTGCGGAACTATCTCACATGGCCTCCCCGGCGACTGACCCTGCGGCATCGTTGCCGGAAGCCTTTGCAAGTCGTTAGACTTCCGACAAACTTCCAGTGTCAGAGCGAACCCAACCACTTTTTCTGAAACCAGTTTTTCATGAACACGCCGCGAATACTTAGTCACTCCGATCTGCTGCAGTTGAAGCGATGGAACACACCGACCATCTACAACGGCTGGGAACAAATCACAAAACGCGACAACTGCGCTGACGCGTTTAATCTGGAAGAAACCCGCGATTTTATGCCACAGATGGGGCCTATGGTTGGGTATGCCGTCACATTAAAGATTGAGCCCAGCAATCCGGAACACAAGAAGACAAAACCTAACGCCAATGCGGAGTATCGACGTTATCTGGCCAGCGTGCCCGGCCCCAAGATCATCGTCATTCAGGATCTGGACAAGCCACGCGTGATTGGTTCATTCTGGGGTGAGGTGAACGCCAATGTTCATAAGTCCCTGGGCTGTGTCGGCACGATCACCGACGGTGCAATTCGTGATGTCGATGAAATGACGAACGCCGGGCTGAAGGCGATTGCTCGACGATTGTGCGTGGGCCACGCGGCCGTTCAGGCCGTTGAATTTAATTGCGATGTGGAGGTCTTCGGCAGAAAGGTTTCTCCCGGAGATCTGATCCACGCAGATAAGCATGGATTTCTGGTCGTGACACCAGATGAGCAACCGCAACTACTGGAGGCGGCTCGGTTCATGGATACGAACGAATGCGAAACGGTGATTGATGCCGCACGCAATACGGTCGGTCTCAGTTACGATCAGATCCTCGAGAACATGGCTGCGGCTTCACGAAAATTTGCCCATAACGCGAAAGAGAAATTCCAGCGATCCGGGGAATGGTAAGCTTGGAATCAGGTACCGGAAGATGACAACGGAGAATGACTTCATTCGGCGGCTCGCTCGAAGATTTCCGCTTCGGCCGCCGGTCGAAGTCGGCATCGGTGATGACGGCGCGGTGCTGAAATGCAGTCGCATGTCGGCGCCTGCAACGTCTGCGTACTCAACTGACCGCATAGTCGTTGTGACGGACATGCTGCTGGACGGGGTTCATTTTGAACTGGAGAAAATTTCTCCCGGTCTGGCTGGCCGGAAAGCCGTCGCCGTCAACTTGAGTGACCTGGCCGCTATGGCTTGTTTTCCCACAGCGGCCTTCGTTTCTATCGCGGTTCCGAAGACGCTGAAAATGCCGAGCGGTGAGTTTCTGGACGAGCTTTACTCCGGGATTGAGGCACTCACGAATCAGTTTGACTTTACTCTGGCTGGCGGTGACACGAACTCCTGGAATGGCCCGTTCGCCATTAACGTATGCCTCACCGGA
Organism: uncultured Planctomycetaceae bacterium; assembly: GCA_903823635.1. Taxonomy (GTDB): domain Bacteria; phylum Planctomycetota; class Planctomycetia; order Planctomycetales; family Planctomycetaceae; genus SXXK01. Next base: position 4,868 of record CAIJTV010000731.1, on the reverse strand, counting down.
AGTCCGATGGGGGAGCGACCGATCCTGCGTTCCGGCGCAAAGCCCGGAGATTCTCTGTTCGTCACGGGGCCTTTAGGCGGCAGCCTTCACCATGGCCGGCATCTGACGTTCGAGCCTCGGCTAAAAACTGCCAAATGGCTTGTTGAGCATGTGAGTGTCAATGCCATGATGGATTTGTCCGACGGGCTTTCTATGGATCTGCATCGCATGATGGAGGCCAGTGGGACCGGGGCAGTGATCCAGACACAGTCACTCCCGATACATTCTGATGTACCAACCAATCTTCCGGATGAATTACGAGCGAATGCAGCAATAGCTGACGGTGAAGATTTCGAATTGCTGATCAGCGTTGCCGATTCTGATGCGACCACGCTGACGGAGAAAGCACGCAAATTCAACATGGCGTTCTATCACGTGGGTCGAGTTACAGCAGATCGAGAAATTCAGATGCACGACTCCGATGGCCGAGTCAGACAGATGAATGCCGTCGGCTGGCAGCACGATCTGCCTTGATGACCTTTCGACATATCAATGTGGCGGAACAGCCATTGAAGCCGCATAAGTGAAGACCAAATCGCCATTAAAACAGAGCCTGGCACTAAACCTCCGCCAGCCGTTCCGTCGAATCACCGAAGCGATCCAGTTGCAAGCCGAACTTATCCATGAGTGACAGATACAGACTGCACATCTTGCGGTTTGGCTTGTCGAGGTAATCCAGAACTCGACCGGTCTCCAGCTTTCCGCCGCCTTTACCGAGAATCACGACCGGCAGTTTGTTCGCATCGTGGCTGCCGGTATGCATGCTGCTGCAGTACATCAGCATTGTATTGTCCAACGCTGTTCGCTCACCTTCCTGGATCGCGTCCAGTTTTGCTGCGATATAAGCATACTGTTCAATAAAGAAACGATTCACTTTCAACCAGTCATCAGATTCCTGATGCGACAACAGGTGATGAATCATGTAGTCGACATTGAGATTCGGGAATCGCAGCGACGAATGGTCGTTGTTCAGCTTCAGTGTGCACAGACGTGTTGAGTCTGTCTGGAAGCCCAGTACCAGAATATCACACATCAACCGCATATGCTCAGCGATGTCCTGAGGGATCCCGTCGGAGGGTCGAGGAATGTTCGGCTTATCCAGAGTCGGCTTCCAGCCCTGCAACTCGCCTCGCTGACCCGCGCGAGCAATCCTTTGTTCCACTTCGCGAACGGAGCTGAGATATTCATCAAGCTTCTGCTGATCCCGTAGACTGATCGAACGTCGCAGGTCTCCGGCATCTTCCAGAACCGCATCGAGAACGCTCTTGTCGCCTTTGCTGCTTTCGTCTCTAAACAACCGATCAAATGCAAGAGCAGGGTACACTTCCAGCGGAGTTGGCGTGGTTGGTGAACTCCAGGAAATATGACTGCTGTAAAGCATCGAGTAATTCTTGTGGACCGACGGATTGGCTTTCTCGCACCCCAGCACCAGACTCGGTACTTTCGTCGTCTGCCCATAACTCTGCGCCAGCAACTGATCGATGCTGGTTCCACTACGAATCCCGCCGCCCGCTTCCAGTGGTGCACCACTGAGCAGATTGCCAGTTTGTGAACTGTGGATATTGCCCTTCAACGCTTCTTCGTTGTACAGCCCACGGACGAAAAGCATTTTTTCCCGGAACGGGGCGAGAGGTTCAAGAACCTTGCCCAGTTCCATGTCAGCTCCCGAACCTTTTGCCCACCAGTGATCCTTATGAAAGCCGTTCCCGGAGAACAGCACGCCGAATCGAATCGGGGCCTCGCCGCTAGCCGCTGTTGTCCCAGCTTCCTGCCCCCAGACTCGCAAGGATTCCATCCACGGCAAAGCCATGGAAACGCCAAGGCCTCGAAGCATTGTTCGGCGAGAAGTCAGGAATGCAGTCACGGCAAGCTCCAGGGGAGGAGAAAACTGAGGTGGGATCAGCCGAGAAACATTCTCCTCGACCGAGAGAGATTATGGCAATCAAGTGGACCAATGTCAGCCCCACAACAGTTCCTTCAGGGTCTTGCAGTTGAATTTCACAATCTGCCTTGCAAATTCCGTCACCCGAAAATTGTCCGACCGCTTCTGAATTCCTCGCCAACGATGTATACACTGCTTTTCCCACCTAGCCGTTTCTGAGCACCACTCCCCGATCCGCAATTCGAATCTGCGCGGTTCAACATGCCATCGCTGCCAGGACTTCCTTCATGAAGATCACTCGTATCGAAACTATTCCGGTCTGTGTACCTTTAAAAAAGGGCATGACAACCAAGACAGCCCACGGCGAACATGTCACTTCGCCCTATGTGATCGTTCGAGTTCACACCGACGAGGGAATCACTGGGATCGGCGAAGCGACAGTCTCGCAACTCTGGTCCGGGGAGAATCAGTCGACGACTCTGGCCGTGCTGAAGGAACTCATTGAACCCGCCTTGCTTGGCAAGGATCCGCGAAACATCACAGAGATTCGCCGCAAAATGGATTCGGTGCTGAAGCTGCATCCATTTACCAAAGCGGCCGTCGAGATGGCGATGTGGGATATCTCAGGCAAGGCTGTCAATTTGCCTGTCTATCAATTGCTGGGTGGTAAAGCCCGTGACAAAGTGCGAATCAAACTCGTGGTCTGGGCTCGGGACATCGAAGGTTCCCGCGCGATGGCTGAACAGCATCTGGCTCTCGGTGTGACCTGCGTCAAAGTGAAGACCGGAATTGATCCAGTTTCGGATGTCGCTCGAGTCCGCGCGGTACGAGAAGTCTGCGGTCCCGACATTCCATTGACGATCGATTCCAATTGTGGCTGGACGTTGCAACAGGCCAAGTACTGCCTGCGTGAACTCGCCGATGTGAAACTGTTGCTGGCTGAACAGCCAATTCCGCCCGGTGATCATGTTGCGATGGCTGAACTGCGACACGAGACAACAACGCCGATCATGGCTGATGAAAGCATTTTTACTCTGCAGGACGCGTGGCTGCTCTCCACTCATCGCGCCGTCGATATCTTCAGCATCTATCCGGGCAAGCATGGTGGAATCTCTGCAACTGCCGATATCGTCGCAATTGCTCGAGCCGCCGGCCTGCGGTGTACGATCGGAAGCAACCTCGAACTCGGTATCGGCACCGCCGCAATGCTGCATGTGGCCGCAGCCTTTCCGGAAGTCGATACCGATGCGTTTCCAGCCGATACGATCGGGCCGTTTTATCACGAGGCGGATCTGATCACGACGTCTCTTAATCTCGGACCACCCGCTGCATTCATCCCCGATGGCCCCGGCCTCGGCGTTGAATTGGATGAAGATCAGCTCAAACATTGGCGAGTCGACTGATCACCATTTCTGCACCGAGGAATGCAGCGGCCAGCCGATCAGCCCGCGGAATCCCCACTATTTCCGCAGACTTCGCGGCAATTCTCGGCGGTTCCGGATGCAATTGCGAGAACCACTGACTTCTCTACAATTCCCGCACAAATGAATCGTCCGGCCGCTTGATTGCGGCAGCGACGACGAAAACGAATACAACCTGCCCCAAAATTCTCGATTAAAACCTTCCGAGCTATCTCATGAGCAACACCAATCCATTCGGTGCCGAAGCCACTCTTTCAACCGCCGCTGGCAGTGTGAAATACTACAGCCTTCCGAAGCTGATCAAAGACGGCATTGGTGACATCAATACGCTGCCATTCTCAATCCGAGTGCTCCTTGAAGCGTGCCTGCGAAATGTCGACAACTTTATCGTTACCGCAGACGACGTGAATAACCTCGCTAACTGGAATGCGGCGAAGCCAGCCGAAGTCGAAGTTCCGTTCAAGCCAGGACGAGTTGTCCTGCAGGACTTCACCGGTGTTCCAGCCGTCGTTGACCTCGCCGCTCTACGAAGTGCGATGGTGCGAATGGGCGGTGACCCGAAGAAGATCAATCCACTCGTTCCCTGTGACCTGGTCGTGGACCATAGCGTGCAGGTTGATGAATTCGGATCGAAGTTCGCGTTGAAGCATAACGTCGAAATTGAATTCGAGCGCAATATGGAACGCTATCAGTTCCTGCGATGGGGCCAGAAGGCGTTCAACAACTTCCGAGTAGTCCCGCCAGCAACCGGGATCGTGCATCAGGTCAACCTGGAATACCTCGCGACTGTTGTCATGACGACCGACGGCGTGGCCTACCCGGACAGTCTCGTCGGCACTGACAGCCACACCACCATGATCAATGGACTCGGCGTCGTTGGTTGGGGTGTGGGCGGGATCGAAGCCGAAGCCGTTATGCTCGGTCAGCCGATCTACATGCTGACACCGGAAGTTGTTGGCTTCCGTTTGTCGGGTCAACTGCCAGAAGGTTCAACGGCAACGGACCTCGTGTTGACCGTCACTCAGATGCTGCGAGCTCACAAGGTCGTCGGTAAGTTCGTCGAATTCTACGGCCCGGGCATTGATGCACTCAGCTTGGCCGACCGAGCAACGCTGGCCAACATGGCTCCTGAATACGGTGCGACGATGGGCTTCTTCCCCGTCGATGCCGAAACACTGCGATATCTGGAACGCACTGGTCGTCCAAAGCAGTTGATCGATCTCGTTGAGCGATACTACAAGGCTCAGGGATTGTTCCGTACGGCCGATTCACCGGAACCTCGCTTCAGCAGCACGCTGAAACTGGATCTGGGTGACGTTGTGCCATCGATGGCCGGTCCAAAGCGTCCTCAGGACCGCATCCTGCTAAAGGACATGCTGTCATCCTGGGAAAAGGATCGCAGCGCAACGTTCGGCAAGGCCACCGCGACAGCTCCCGTAAAGGTCGAAGGCAGCAACGGCAGCATCACCGACGGTGCCGTTGTCATCGCCGCGATCACCAGTTGCACGAACACAAGCAATCCAAGC
>CAIJTV010000730.1:0-3592 GCA_903823635.1 uncultured Planctomycetaceae bacterium | reverse complement strand
TCTTGTGCAAGTGCAGGGCGATGGTGGGAAGTTTGCCGGGATCAAGGTTGGCGATCTGCAGGCTGAGCAGAAGGCCATGGTCGAGAAAACTCTGGGAGTGTTGCTTGCTCCGTATCGCAAAGAAGATATCGACGAGGTCATGCAGGTGCTGAAAGAGTCCGGTGGAGTCGATCAATTGCACATGGCGTTCTACCAGCAGGAAGACGTCGGCGGCGATAAGACCTGGGACATATGGCGTGTGGAAGGTCCATCCTTCGTATGGCACTACCGAGGTGCTCCGCACGTTCATGCTTACATCAATATCGGCCATGTGAAGAAGTCGTAGCCGGTTCTCTTCTGATCATGTGTGCCACTGACCTTACATAACGCTGATACTCTCGATGAATGGAAGCCCGCTGCTGGAAAGTGGTGGGCTTCTTTTTTTGACGAATTGTGGATGCGTTGTCGTGAGAATGATATCGTTTCAGCCACGGCCACTCGCTTGCTGTGCGATGCCTTCCCAAAGCATGCCAGTTGTCTTCGGCAAAGGCAACGCAGTACTCAGTTCTGCTCCACCATATTGCGAATCACTTCTTCCGCGAGCGCATCAAAGTCGACTCGGTTCAATGAGGTTGATACCAGATCCTGGTAAACGCCCTGAGTCGACTGCATGGCTTCATTGGTAATCTGCTGTCGCATTTTGCGAGACAGCATGAGCTTTGCAGCTTCTGTTTCAGACATCGTCCCAGCACGCACCGCCGGTGAATTTTTTGCCGCATCAATTTGCTTCTGGGCCTCGCCTTGCCAGCGTTCGGCTTTGTCAGGTTCCTCCAGAATGGCATCCGCCACCATCGTGGTCTCGCTGTCCTGATTCTCTCGACTCGCCAGGTTGCCTCGACCTCGCCCGGACGTTCGATTCTTGGCACCAGGCACCGGACCGGCGTATTCCTGTTCGAACACGCCTGCGGAATCTTTCGGCCTGTTGTTCGAACCTGAAAGGCTGAACCCCACCGGATCCACGAAGTATTTGGCGACCGAATCCTTCACCTTCTGGTCCTGCGACACCAGCCACATCACCATGAAGAAAGCCATCATGGCCGTTACAAAGTCTGCGTAGGCCACTTTCCAGGCACCACCACCGCCACCCGCCATCTGTCTTCTCCTTCAGCGACTGCTGTTCCCGTTCTCCGACTTACATGCACGGTTGCTATTTCGCAGCGTCAACCGCCTTCAGCATTTCATCGAGTTCTTTGGCCGTTGGTCGAACTCCGGTCCCGCAGCCACGACGAACATTATCCATGACGGCTCGAGGTGACCCTCCGCCGGCGAATCCAACCACGGCGGCCACAATTGTGCGTCGCAAGGCAACTTCTTCATGTCCCAGAGCGTCCATCGCACCGGCCATCGGGCCGACCATGCCGTATGAAGCCAAAATTCCAAGGAACGTTCCGACGAGAGCAGCACCTACTTTGTGACCAATCTCTTCCACGGGACCACCGATGGCTCCCATGGTGACCACGATCCCGAGTACCGCCGCGACGATCCCGAATCCCGGCAAACCGTCCGCCGTTCTTGTCATCGCCATGACGGCCGCATGATGCTCTTCTTCAAACACATGAATCTCTGTCTCCAGAAGCGCCTGCAGATTGGCTGCATCGTTGCCTTCCATCGCGCCCTGCAAAGCACCTGTCACGAATTCCATCAGATGGTGGTCATTGGAGACTTTCGGATACTTTTTGAAAGTGGCGTTGTCATGTCCTTCGGCAAGAATCGATTCCCACGCCAGCATTCCATCGCGTCGTGCAATTCGAAACAGTTCGTAATGCAGCTGGAAGATCTGGTTGTAGGTGACTTTCCCAACATTGCCTCCTTTCAGCGTGGCGATCAGACCATGGATCAAGTCCTTGATCACTTTTAAAGGAGAGCTGCAGACCATGGCTCCGAGAGCCGCGCCTCCGATGGTCACAATTTCCGAAGGGTGAACGAGCGAATGCATGTTCCCGCCCGCCATGGAGAATCCGGTGAGCACCGAACCGATAACGATGATGATTCCGATGATAACCAGCATGACCCGACCTCAGAAAATGACGTACCCAGCGAGCAAACACGCTGAAGCATCCGTCGGGCTTATCGAGGCCAGTGGGCTGGACTTGTCAGAATTCCTGACAGCACACGCGACAAACCCACGGGGTTAGTCGGCACAGTCCGCAGAGTCATCGTAATTCACGAGTCTGCATTGCACGGAGTGATTGATCAAATCGGATTGGGCCGCAGGTGTCTCTTGCCTGTGGAAATGAAGTACTGAAACCCTCTGACGTGCCTGCTCTGTTTGATCAGGTGCGCACATCGCAAATGGGACAGGCACCGATCCCAGGTGTTGTTGCTCATTGTTTAGGGTGCACTGCGATCGGAGCTAGTCCCATTTGCTCCAGTTCCCGTGCGTGATGCCGGCTAGCCTGCCTGGGGAAAAACCCGCGGGCTATTCCTGCTTTTCTTCGTCACCCTTCTCGTCCTCTTTCGGCCCCTTCTTTTCGTCCTCTTTCGGGAACTTCGTCTCATTGATGTGTTTGATTTCGTCCCCCGGATCGGCGAGCGTCAACTTCCCCTTGAGCTTGATGGAATCAGGCGGCTCGCAGGTCTTTGAATTGCAAGCCTGGAACTTAATCTCCACTTCAACATCAGCTTTCTCAGCCATCTCGGCCGCATCAGTTTCCAGCAGGGCGTAGATGATCACCTTTCCGCCGTAAACATGAGAAGGCTCGTCCTGACCTTCGACTTCCAGAAGCTCATGCTCCGGATATTTCACTTTGGTCATCTTTACCTTTTGCTCACTGGTGATCTTGACCTCGGTCGGAATCATAAAATCCGGGTTAGCTGGATTCGCATTAATGTGCCACTCGTTGGCAATCGTCAGCTCGATCGCCACCGGGCATTTGCCTCCGCGCTGAAGCTTGTCGAAGTAAGGGTAGATCTTTGCCTTAATCGGACGCTCATCGTAGTTACGTTTGAATGGCGATGGCTTGGCCGGATCCGGCAGCACTGGTTTGAACGATTGCTGTTCCTCAACTGCCGCTGGGCTGTTAATGCTCTTTTCTTCCACGACTGGGTTTTCATCGCCCAGGCTGCAAAATCGCATGTCCTGACGAACAAGCTGACGAACATACGGCCGACGATCTCTGGAAGCTCGGCTTGTTGAGTCGCCATCAGTTGCACTGACAGCTTTGCCGGACTCCGCCGCCTGAAGCTTCAACAAATCCTGCAGAGCCAAAGCGAGACCGGAACATGCCGAAGGAGATGATTCCAGCATCCCGCTGAATCTCTGCAGTGTTGTCTCAGCGAGCGACCTGAATGACTTGTTTTCGGCCTGTTGGCCAAGCGCCAGCAAATTGCGGATGGTCATGCTGTTTCCGGATGGCGTCACAGAGTCATACGGTGTGCTTGTTCGAGCAAATAACTGTTCCTGATCATTGGCTGTGAAGAAGAACGTTTTCTGCGTCTCATCATAGAACTGAGCAATCTGCTGATTCATCAATTCCGATGCGGCTGTCTGCCAGCGTACTTCTCCGGTGGATTCATGCAAAGCTCGCAACGCTGACACGAGACACGCATAGTC
>CAIJTV010000729.1:0-3854 GCA_903823635.1 uncultured Planctomycetaceae bacterium | reverse complement strand
TTGTTTGATGAGTGGAGTTGTTGAGAGAGGTGTCGACGCAGTTCCGGTTCCGGGTTCTTTCAGAGGTTCTACGAGATGACCTCGAAAGAGCGCAGGATTGTGGAACGTGCCGCCCAGCAGCTTGCGTTCTCGTTCGGACAGAGCGGCGAACCACAGCAGCGTCGATTCTGCTGAGGCCATCGTTTGCTGAGCCTGTCGCATGCTGCCGTTCAGTCGCGCGCCTTCGTACTCTGTTGACATGGCGGACAAAAAACCGAAGCCCGCCAGTGCGACCATCATCACAAGCACGAGTACCACGATCAGCACCACACCCTGCCGCGAATCACTGGCGAGCGGCAGGGCGTGAGCCCTCCGATCAGTCACGTCTGCAGCAACACGAGGCCGGTTAGGAAAAGAAGACAAATCGGAGGGCTGACGCCCTGCCGCTCGCCGGATCTTCATATCGCGCCCTCCGGTTCGGAGGCATTGTTTCCGGCCCCCGGTTCCGGCATCGGGCCAGTGACAGGTTGAAGCAGGATAATTTGTTCGACTTGCTGAGTCCTGATCGTGGCCAATGGATCGGCCGTTGAATCTTTCGTCGATGCAGGGGTCGCGGGGGACGTTGAAACGGTCGACGAACTGTCATCAATTGCATCGTCAAGCGGTGAGTCCTGCGAAGTCGAATCGCCAAAGACCAGCTTGAGTTTTTCCAGATCGGCCGCGTTGACAAGCTGCATGCGCACTCGAATCGCCAGTGGCAGTGACTGCTGCTGCTCACTGTTCCACGTCGATGCCCAGGACGAACCACTGAAGTATTCGAACCGGCAACTGACGACCTCCGGTATCAGGCCAAACTTCGGCACGTTCTGAACAGGAGTCTCTGCGGTCGGGGTTGCTCCGCTGGATTCTGCCTGAGCATTCGCAGGCGGAAACAGCAGTGTTTCCAACGTTGTGCGATCGACCGAGGCATCGCTCTCTGCGGCAGAATCTTCCAGGAGTGAATCCTGCTGATTCAATGCAGACTGCAGCGACAGCGATTCCGTTTGGATGCGATAAAGACCAGCCTGAAGAGACTGATTGCCGCCGATCATCCCTGGAGCCTGAAACTGCCAGATGATCGTTTGATACTCGGAGACTTTGGGGGCGACTCCTTCGACACTGATCGAGTCTTCGGATGCAGCCACCGGCTCGGGTGCTGGAGTCGATGCGGGAAAGGCTGGATCACCCACCGGCACTGATGTGTCGGAGGGGCCAGGTGTCGCGCCGAGAACAGGTGGGATTTCCTTCGTTGGCTGCTCAATGGAGAGCTTCATTGACGAACTGTTACCCACGAGTGAAACCTGGCTGGGGATCGCCAACGAGTTCCCGGATGCAAGTCCCGCGAAAACAGAGGGCTCATTCAGAGCCGGATCAGTGCCACTACTAAGCGGATCAGCGGCGAACGGATCAACGAGTGGTGCTGGCGGCTCGGCAGAGAGTGCCGACGATTCGTTGGTCATCTCCAGTGATGGCACAACCTTTGGATTTGTGTCCGGTGCCGAAACGCTTTGCAGATCACGCTCAAGCATTTGCAGCAGTGATCGCGTGAGTTGCTGCTCCGTCGCCTGAGCCTGCCCGGCTGTGAGGTAGCTGTTGTACATCGACATCATGCCCCATACCACGGACATCAAGGCCGCGACGAGAACAGAAGCGATCAGCATTTCGACCAGCGTGTAGCCACCACGTTTCAGTCGAACGGTCCGAGTATCGGACGCAAAGTTTACCAGGGTGCTCGGCCTCATAGCAGGCCTCCGGATTGCATCGTGCCGGGTTGCGGCGAACCCGGTTCGTCCATCCCCTGCATCAGCTCATCCAACGCGCCCTCGGGAGGCGGTCCGGAGATCCAGCGAGTCAGCGAGAATCGAATCGGTCGTGGCAGCGTTTGATCGCCCTGAAGAACGTCCACGGTCAGAGCCCACATGCCTGGCTTAGCGGCCAGTGGCTCGATTCGAACCGAATGGCGCCACTCAGGATTGGTCTCATCGATTGTTGGTTCAACGGTGTCCTGACTTGTCGAAAACGGATCCTGAGCATTCACATCATCGGCTGTTTCTTCGATCGGTGCCGGAAGAGGAATCAACGGCATGGATTCGATGAGCTCCATCGGTCGCATGCCCAGCAGCAGCTCATTCAGAGTTTGTTCGCAAAGCTGCTGAGCTTCGGAATGCAGTCTGGCCTTTTGTGATTGATCACGTCCCATTCCCGCCAGCCGCGCCAACACCACAGCGCTGCCCATCAGGATCGCGGTGGCAATGATGACTTCAATCAGCGAGAACCCACGATGAGCTTTTTTCGATGTTTGCAAACCCCCGGCGAGCGGTAGGGCGTGAGCCCTCCGATTACGCTGAGGTTGGCTCGGAGGGCTGACACCCTGCCGCTCGCCGGAGAGATGGTGTGGCCTCATCGCAACGCCTCAGTCATATCGGTCGTGGTCGGTGTTTGCTGGGGCACAACTCTTGTAGGGGCCGAATAGCTTGCCATGGCCGTGAGTCCTCGCAGAGTCACATCGACCACAAAATCCCGCTGCCCGGTTACTCGAATCGTTGCGTCTTCTGTACGACCGCTGGGCTGAAAGTGAATGGGGTCGGACCAGCGTCGAAGGTTTGTGGCCGATGACTCAGAAGCGATGAGGCCTGATGTGACTGGCTCTGCAAAGGTAACGCCAACTGGAAGTCGACCTTCTCGTAAAGTCAGTGAGATCAGATTGCTCTCGCCCGTGCCGTCAATTGGCTGTGTGGGAACTTCGGCGGATTCGGTCGAGAGTCCAGAAGGAGTCGTTGCTGCCCCGGACGGATCTTCGAGCACCGTAATCGTCGCATTGACCGGTGCTGGTATGCGTTCAATCACATAACGGCCGCCAGCAATTTCGTAACGGAACGAAACTACTGAGCCTTCTCGAATGGCCAGGGATCGTGCTTTGGCTAACGATGCCTGAAGCTCTTTCGCAGCACCGGTGAGGCGGCTCTTGTCCAGAGGACCTCGCATGGAGGGAAGAACAAGTCCCGCGACCGCCGCCAGCACGGCCATGACAATCAACAACTCCACGAGCGAAAATCCGCCGCGGAGTTGCTGTTGATTGTAATGGTGCGACGGTGTGTTCATGAGGCAGCGATCTGCTTGTTCCTGAAGACTCGCAACGAGATAACTGTTGAGGCTGAGATTCAAGGTGGTGCAGAAGCCGTTAAACCACCGGGGTAAACCCGGTGGCGTAAAGGACTGATCGCCAAAAGCCCGTTGCTACCAGGGAGATTACTCTTTGGACTCAGAGCTTGAACCTTCGTTGCCTTCACCATCGCCGGTCCAGCTGACAATATCGTCGTCGGTGTTTTCCTGACCGTCAGGACCATAGGACCAGATGTCGGGGACGTTGATTTTGTTGTGAGTCGGAGGGTATTCGTAAGCGTAAGCTTTGCCCCAGGGATCGGCAGGCAGTTTTTCGGTCTTGATGTATGGACCATCCCAGCTGCCGCCGCCGCCTTCCGATGATGACGAATCACCTTCGGCCGGTTCCGAGTCGCTGCTGGAGGAGTCTTCAGATGACGAACTGCTGCCATCAGAACTCGGCTTTGATACCAGAGCTGCCAGACCTTCTTCCGTTGCCGGAAACTTATTCATATCAACCGCATAACGCTCGAGTGCCGATTGAAACATGCCGATCTGAGTTTTGACGGCGTTGATGTCGGCCTTCTGTTTACTCCCCAGCAGGCGAGGACCGATCAAAGAAACCAGCAGCACAAGAATCGCCATCACGATCAAAAGTTCGGTCAGAGTAAAGCCGCTGCGAACGACATTGCTCTTTGAAATCAGTGATCGTGTTGGTGTCAGTTTTTTCATCA
>CAIJTV010000728.1:0-4245 GCA_903823635.1 uncultured Planctomycetaceae bacterium | reverse complement strand
CCGCCGAAGCGGTTGGCACCCAAAGCCTCGTAACGCACCTGCTCGATCGCGTCGTAACAGGCGCGCGCGATCGGTTCAGGCGGAGCGGATTTGGCGTGGAGCCCGGCGTCGTGGTGGCGCAGCCTCAGTGCGAAGCAGTCTGCTTCGAATCAACCGGCACTTCTGTTCTGGTCAATAGTGAGCGGACTCAGCAGCCTTTGTGGAGGATCAGGATTCCCGAGCCAGATGGGGCGAAGAATGAGTAACGCAAAAGCATGTCAGCGAATTGTTGCGATTCGGGAAGAGTGGCTGGGAAGAATCCATCAGTGCGATTGCGTTCAGACCCTGTCTCAGATCGCGGATGGCGGCGTTCATCTGGCTGGCACAGAGCCGTAGTTCAACATCAATTACGAATACGACGATCGCCTCGACAACGAAAAGTACATCGAGTGGTCCATGGCATAGATGGGTCGGATTCACTGAGTAGACATCACGACATGCGTTTACAGCTTCATGATGGAATGATGTACGCTGTTGTGTAGCACGTACAGAGAACTTGGTTGTTTTCGAGGAAATCCGATGCAGGACAGCTTTGATCTGACAGGAGCGGTATTGCCGAAACAGTTCAGCCTTGGCTGTCTCACCTTCCGCAACGGCCATCTGTGGCGGCTTTCACATTTTGTATGGGACGTCACTCCAGCTTTCGCAGGTGCAACATTCTTTGGCGATCTGAAAACACCGTGGAACGATCGGAACCTCTTCCGCGTTGAGATCTATCGTCTTCCAAAAGGACTTAAGGCTTCTTCTGAACAGCTCGAGTGGTACTCTAAAGATCGAAAGAGTCGCGCGATCAAGATCGCCGACGGACCACTCTTCGACAAAAGCATGTTGCATGTCAATGCCTTCGGAAACGAGTGGGACGCTGATTCATTTGCCCCGTCGAAAGAAGAGATCATTCGCATTTATCGCAGCCAGCAGTACGCGATTTTTTTTCGATTTCTTGCACGGTCGGGAACTCTTCTCGACCATCCAATTTTCAAACGTCTGGCGAAGGATATTTCAGTTAACCCACAATGCTGGGAGAAACAAGCACCTGCGGTTACTGAGAAAGGTAAGCGAAACAGGGTTGAAGACAGTCCACTGTCAATGGACGAGATGGATGAGTTAAAGCGAATCACGAAATCCGCCGCGAAGCGATTGGGCATCACGTCGAAGATGAGACATACAAAACGTCTTGAACTCGTTGAGATGGAAATCGAAAAGCGCCGCAAGGTGAAAGGCTCTTCGCAGGAGGCGAATGTGCAGTTGGCGATTGAACTGGGGGCCCTCATTGGGCAATGCTTCTGCGAAAAACTGAAGTGGGAATGGCGCAGGCTAAAGGTCAGCCGTGAATCAGCAACCGTTTGTGTGTGCTGCCCGGAGCGTCGACTTGCCCTGACTCCTGGTGCATGGGTACTGGGATTGTTGCCGTCAAAGAAGCAACCTGTGAATTGCCTGCTGACATTCAACATGATTGATTACGGAAGGTTGCCGCCAACTCGACCAGGCGCCTACATCAGAATCAACTGACCGGCACCCCAAATGCCGAACTCCTTCCACGATGTGTTTAAGCGTGAATTCAGCTCATGAGGATGCCGTGTCCATCCTTTGACTGAAATCGTTGTTCGACAAAGAGCACACAGCCTACAATCGACCTTTGTGAGGCCACGAGGAAGACAAGTCATCCGGATGACTTCCCCTCACGATCGAAGAACTGAATGCCTTCGATGGATCGTAGAAAAGTTACTAGGTCGCCGTGAACCGACTCTTTGCATCATCGCATTTTGGCGAGCGTATGGCGATGTGGTGCCTCGATGTAACTCACATTAGTAATGCCGCAGTATTACCTATGCCTAGCGAAAGTACCGCCAAAGAACCGACCGCTCGCGACTCCATTGGTTGAGCATGAACTTCAGTTAAAGTCCGCCGAATTGGATGGAGAAGAAGCTTTTGAAGACATCATTTCAGGCACTCTCGCTCCTCTGGATTTGCGTTCTGACCACGGTCGGCTGCAGTGATGACGGAACACCTGACTTCTCACGAGGCTCCGGCGACACGGGACTCCCACAACCGTTGGTGGATCGGCCCGTGTTCCGGAAAGAGTCGGCAGTAATTCTCAACGCAGAGATCAAGCCGCAATTATCGGTTGATGAATCAATCGGCTTGGCTTGTATACGTGCAACACAGTCCACCGAATTTGGCATCAGGCATCTTTGTAAGGCTGTGAATCCGGCAGCAATCTCAGAAATCTGTACGGTTCTTCAAGACGACTCGTCGAGTGTGCATTGGGCTGCGGCCGCAGATGCGTTGGCGTATGTGGGGGGCGACGCTGAGGCCAGATTGTTGTTGAGCACATTGCTGCGTCGAGTTGCCAACAATGAAAAAGATAAGCACTCCATTGAATACTATTCATCGAGTTTGCGGTCGTTGGGGATCATGGCCCGGCGGAACGTTGGCGAGGCAAAGTTTTTATTCCCCTTAACCTGCGACGTCGATTACTGGAAAGATGTGCGTGAAGTATACGGAGATGAAAAGATAGAACTGCGCAGAATGGCGATCTATGCAGATGCTGTGGCACGCTGGGGCTGCAATCATGACTTGTACGCCATGCTTCGGGAAAATGGCGATGAAATTGCGGGCTATATCAACGAACACGAGATTGAAAACATGTTGGGAGCGATGACACAGAGTGAAAGGAAGGACGTTTCTGATCTTGATCATGAAGTGCTCCAGCATGCCTATGAAGTTATCTCTCGCGGCGAACCGTAGTAGTCAGAATTGACTCCTACGTTCGCAATCAATGAGAGCGTTTCACTGCGGGATGCACGGATGTCGGTCTGGGAGACAGATTCTTTGTAAGGTCCGCAAAGCGTGTGCGGCGGGTATCGCACTTGGCTTGAGTCCGTGCAGCTTGGTGGAATGAATATTGCGGTGCTCATTGACTTGGTTCTAGCCTTGCTGTTTTGTGCCTCCGGACGAGCTGATGTCTAATCTCATCATCGTAGTTTTCGTGGTCTTTATGTGGTGCTGGGATTATCCTGGTGATCATCCAGCGAAGCGGTTTATTTCGAAGTTCAGTTTTCCTTTCATCTACATGGGCTTCTGGCATGGGTGGGCGATGTTTGCTCCGGAACCGATTCATGTGAATCGGCGAATGCGGGCGGTACTGACTTTTGCGGACGGCGTCACGGAAGAATGGCGACCACTATCGCCGGAGTATCGGCAGAAGCTGATCAACCTGTTGTATGCTCGCAGCTTCAAGTATGAGCATTCACTTCTGAGTCCTCGAATGGCCTATTTGTATCCACCGCTGTGCGAATTTCTGATTCGTCAGGCTCAGTCGGAGACTCGCAAAGTGCTGAGGATTGAACTGCTTCGCGATACACAACAAGAGAATCCACTGCGAGTCGAACAGGTTTACACGGCGATCCAGACAAAGACCTTCTATCGTTACGATGCTGCCAAACGTGTTGGTGTCGTGATTCCCTCAACGCTGCCGAAGAAGGCATAAAGTCCAGAGTTGACGAGAACGAGAACATCATTTCATGTCCCTGCAGCAACTTTGTGACCTCTGGAACCTGTTTTTTCATGCCGAAATGTCATGCGCATCGTTGATTGTGTTTCGCATTGTGATCAGTGTGGTCATGCTGACAAATGTGCTGCTGTTGATTCCGATGGTGCCTGATTATTTCTCGGAGGACGGTGTTTGGCCGACCTCGGTGTGGCAGAGGCAGATGCGGCTCTCGCGCTTCTCGCTGCTGAATCTCCTGCCTTCCACGACTAACGCATTTCGATTCTTGCTATTGGTGCACGTGTTGGCGGTCATGGGCTATATGATCGGCTATCAATTCCGGCTCTGCAGTGTGGTCGTTTTTCTGACGCTCGTGTCTATTCATCATCGGAATGCGTTCATTTTGTCGAGCGGTGACACGTTATGGCGGATGCTGATTTGTTATTCCTGCTTCAGCGATGCCAATGGTAGATTGTCAATGGACGCGTGGAGACGCAGTCAACCGCTGACAGAGTTTTCGCAAACGGATCCATGGCCGCTCCGGCTGATGCAGCTTCAGGTTTGCATTGTGTATCTAAGGACGGTCTTCTGGAAACTGCGAGGGCGAATGTGGTGGAACGGGACTGCGGCCTGGTTTCCATTGTGGGTTGATGCCGATGTTCGTTTCCGACCTCCCCGCTGGTTGCTGACCAAGCCATTCATTTGTCTCGCAACCT
>CAIJTV010000727.1:0-6515 GCA_903823635.1 uncultured Planctomycetaceae bacterium | reverse complement strand
CACAAACCATGACAACAGAAGGTTGTTCGGAGCGAAGTCCACAGTTGTTTCAATCTGATGGATTGCGAACGACGATGCCATTCGACCCGTATCGGATTCCGGCATCGGGAAGGCGGCTTCCTCAACGCAGTGAGCCATCTGAAAAACAATGCTGAGCATAACACCCTGAAAGAACGACACACCCATGTACACGGCCAGAACCTGCCACCAGGGATGCAGCATCATCGGGACGACGAAACCCATCACGATAAAGAACACTTTTCCAATGAGGAAAATCGCTAGTTCCTGCCCTTTGGGGCGCACGACCGAGTGAACTCCGATCCGACCACGCAGGAGATCACGAAAGTCATCGTAGAACTGCCATTTGATGGCGATGAAGCCATACAAAAACCAGAGATAGAAATGCTGCAGGCGATGAAAGCTCAGGTACTGCTGATGAGGCGACAAGCGGCCCAGAATTCCAAGCTCGATGTCATCATCATGTCCCGTGATGTTGGGATATGTGTGATGAATGACGTTATGTTTTCGAGCCCAGTAGTAGGAACTACCACCCAGCATATCCAACGACCACGCGGCCATTCGGTTGATGATGGAAAATCGTGAGTATCCTCGGTGGCTACCGTCATGCTGGATACTGAAGCCAATGGCCGACATCGCCAAGCCCAATGAAGCACACGCCGGTGCGACGGTCCACCAGGAAACGGGCCCCACAACCAGGAACGCATAAGAAGCCGCAAACCAGCTCAGGATTACCGCGGTCTTGACGTACATTTGCCAACAGTCTCGGGGTGACTGTTGGGTACTTTGAAAGTACTGATCGACCCTCCGCTTGAGCGACAAAAAGAATTCATCATGCCGTTCAAATTTGGGGATTGCGGTCGGTGAGGCCAACGGGGGGATGCCGTCGGCGTGCGATGCCTCAGAAGCCAGGAGCATAGTCTGCCTGTAATTCACTCGGAATGACTCTTGATGAGTAACAACGTAGCACTCTAGTACTGCCACGCATTGATTGCCAGCGGATGAAATAATTCCCGCCAGCAGCATAAGTCGGGGATATGAAGAACTGGTTTACCTAGTGCCAGAAATGACCAGAAAGCTTCCCAAAAACGGCGTCAGTGCTCTGTGAGCTGTGGCGAATTCCGGAGAGCGATAATCTCCCGTTTTCTTGCTACCGCCCCGTCTTACCTCGCAATTCGACTGCTCAAGCTATTCGCTGAGTAACTGCACAAGAACCGTCTTATTGGCCTCCGGGAACTCAAGAGTCGCCAGCTCCTCAAAAGTAACCCAGCGAAACGGAGAGGTCGCCGGGGCCTGATCCGGCAATCCGGGACTCAGTCCGCAACGCCAGAAATGCAGCTCCACATCGCCGTGTGCGTAAGTGTGCTCAATGGTTGCCAAATGTTCTCGCGGAACAATCAACAAGCCGGTTTCTTCACGACATTCACGAACGGCACAGGAGCGAGGTGTCTCATCGGCTTCGCATTTTCCTCCCGGGAATTCCGAAAGGCCTGACAGTGGAACGCCGACCGGTCTTAGTCCGACCAGAATTCGACCGGCCGATTCCACCACCGCAATCCCGATTCGCTTTCGAAGATTTAACATTTCACTCACTATGTTCGCAGTCGTCTCCCACCGGGGTCAATGGTCTCGCGTTGTGGCGATTCCGGTGGTCGGATAACGAAATTGGAAGCTGACTTCAGCGGGCTGCTGCTGCTGCCGTTTCAAGGAAATCTGCGGGAGGTGCCCCCATGATATTAAAGCCACAATCCACGTGGACCACTTCGCCAGTCATGCCGCTGGACAGCTTGCTAAGCATCACCATGCCCATGCTGCCAACTTCTTCGGCATCAAGATTTCGACGCAGAGGAGAAATCGAAGCATTTACAATCTGCATTTTGTCGAAGTCACCAACTCCGCTGGAGCTGACGGTTCGCAACGGACCAGCGCTGATCGCGTTGACGCGAGTTCCCGCAGGCCCCAGTTCGCTGGCCAGGTAACGCACGCTGCATTCAAGAGCGGCTTTGCAGATTCCCATCAGGTTGTAGCCTGGAACAACTTCTTCGCCACCGAAGTAAGAAAGAGTCAGGATGCTGGAGTCACTGCTGAGAGCGTCTCGCTTCTTTGCGGCACCGGCAACAGCGAGCAAGCTGTACGCGCTGATTTCCATCGCCGTCTTAAAACCGCCTCGACTGCAGGCCCAGGTTGGACCAGTCAGGTCCGCCGGTGGAGCAAACGCAATGCTGTGCAGAATAAAGTCCAGTTTCCCAAACGTTTCGACGGCCTTCAGGATGACGGCGTCGATATGTTCGTCGTTGCAAACATCCATTGGCATCAGAAATTTCGAACCGATTGGATCAACGAGCTTGGCAACCTTGTTGTGATTTTTCGGGCGATCGCCGGAGTCCGGCAGGTGCGTAAATCCCATTTCCGCACCTTCGCGATGCAGGTACTCGGTAATGGCCCACGCAATCGATCGCTCGTTGGCGATCCCCAGAACAATGCCCTTCTTGCCCGCAAACAGACCCATCGCAATCAACCTTCTTAAGCAAACGTACGTCTTTATTTTCCTGGACTCGCCACGGCCAGCGTCCGGCGAGATGACTCGCGAAACATCATAAGCTGTTTCAGCGAAAATCTCCTGTTTGGTCGTGCCCGGACCCGGCGCAATTCAAAATCGGAGTCGATCCGTATTCGAATGGCGAGACTGCACAAGCCGGATGATAGGGGTTGACTTTGCTGGCGAAAAGCCAGTAGCCAGAACACAAAGGCCTGAGTCCAAAAGCTGGCTTTCCTGCACATTCACTTTATCCTGCGTTTTCCGAGCTCCGTGTGAGTTCGAACACACGTGAGCGTTTGATGTATTTCTCAGGGAACGACGCTTCAGGCTTGACCATCGAGTAAGTTGTTCGAAAATCAGGGCAGTCGTTATTGAAATCTGAATCTGCCGATCGTGACCACCCTGCTTTTCGGAGCTGAATAATGTTTGCGTTGCGAACTTCCGCATTCGTGTTGTCTGCATTTGTGTTAGGCTCAACTTTGGTTCAGCCATGCCTGGCGCAGCAGAAGAGTGCGGCTCAGTCCAAGGCCGCAGTACCTCAGAAAGGTGCACCCACCGCGGAAAAAGGCAAGAAATCCGCAGCCGCCGGCAGCAGCGACGCCGGGACCGTCGTACCCCTGAATGCCGCAGGCTGGCCAATTGCCACCACGTATTTCGAATCTCAATCGGGCAAAGAATCGCCCGTGATCATTCTGCTGACAAGCACCGAGGGTTCGGACAAGGTTGACGCTCGCAACCGGCTGATCTGGCAATCAACCGCCCTGGCCCTTCAAAAAAGCGGTTTTGCAGTTATCACTGCAGACCTGCGAAAACACGGCGAGAGTATTCCGCCTGCTGCCGAAGGAAAAGAATCTTCCGTTCTGAAAATGAACGCTGATGACTACCCGTTAATGGTGGCCGCCGACATGGAAGTTATTAAGGCCTTCCTGCTGGCCGAGCATACGGCAGAGAAACTGAACGTTCGCAAACTGGGAATTGTTTCGATGGGCTCCAGTTCGATGGTCGCGGCGGCGTTTGCTGTGGCTGACTGGGACAAGAAGCCTTACCCGGACGGCCCCACACTGGCAACAAGCACTCCGCGTGGCCAGGATGTTCGCGCGTTGATTTGCTACAGCCCGGCAACGACAGTGAAAGGCATCAACTCAACAGTGATTCTGAAGGCGATCAAGCCACTGCCGATTGCGGTGTACATCATCGCAGCGAAGGACAACAAGGACGACTTAAAGAATGCCGAGAAATTCTTCAAGGCGGTTGATCCAAAAGATGCTGCTTATGGAGAATTCCGAAAGCTTGTGATTGCTCCCGGAAACATCAGAGCAGAGCGTTTTCTGGAGGCCAAAGTGGACGAGGCGAACAAGGACATTACTGACTTCATGACGAAGAATCTGAAGCAATTGGAAATGCCCTGGGTATCACGCAAGGATCGTCGCGAGAACTGATGTTTTCAAGGGCACCAGACGTCAAAGGCTGCGGCGATACCGGGCTGCGGCGACGCTAAACGGAGCATCGCCAGGTTCGCATTCGCAGCAAGTTGGATCACAGTTCATGCCGTAAACACAGACCAACTGAAGCAGCATGACCTCCTGAATTACTCGTCGGCACCAGCCTCATCGTCTTCTTCATCGCCCGCTTCTGCTGAATCCTCCGCAGACTCGTCACTGATGGCCACTTCGCCATCTTCCGTGAATGCCCCGGGTTTAGTCATAATCCAGATCATCATGGAAGAGATTTCCCAGCAGTCATGAACCTGCCATTGGGACAACTCTGGCGTTTCGAAGTGCTCGGGTGTACGCAGAACCAGAATGCAGTCTGCACTGGAAATCGTGTCGCGAGCTAGTCGCTTCAGACTTGCCCACAGGGGCTTTCCGGGGGCAATCTCATCGGCCGTTCGATACGGCGGATCAAAGAAGATTATTGTGTAAGGCAGGCAGTCGTCACCGCCTTTAGGCCGGAAGGAGGTTCGTCGAACATCGGTCTTCCAACAAATTGTTCGAGCCTCGGGAGCGATCGTCTTGATGTTGGACAGAAGTAGTTCGTGAATCTCAGGGCCGGCCTCGTAAAAGACGCAGGACTTAGCCCCACGACTAAGCGACTCGATTCCCATCGTCCCGACGCCGGAGAACACATCGGCGACGCGGGCATTGGGAATTAGGTGATTCAGCCGGTCAAACACCATCTGCCGCACGCGGTCGGTGTATGGGCGAGTAGAATCATCTGAAGGAGTCCTCAGCAGCCGACGACGGTATTGTCCGGAGATGACTCTCAACGACATAAGGGCAGTGCCTGTTCCAGAATGCAGATCGAATGGAATCCCGGAATCGTAACCGGAACTTCCTCGAAATCCCGGAGTGAACAGAGGAGTCCGTCAGATTTTCGGGAGGTCAGGCAAAGATGCGAAAAATCCCAGCAAAACTCAAGGAAATCGAGATTTTAACGGCTGCAATCCATTGACACCTCTGAAGATCAGAACTCTACTTCCTGCAAAAACACGAGGGTTTTTCGTGTCTCCGAAGACATCCCCTCTTTTTGACCAGTTTGTTCCCGTTCTGAAATTGAATTAAAGGAGAGAATTCCCGATGGCTAAAAAGTCTGATAAGCCTCTGTCAAAGACCGACATTCTGAATGCCCTGGCAGACGCCACCGGACAGAGCCGCAAGGAAGTTGGGGCTGTGTTGGAAGCTCTGGAAGGCCTCATTGCATCTAACGTTTCCAAGGGCCCAGGTGTGTTCAACCTTCCAGGTCTCCTGAAGATCTACGTACATACCCGCCCAGCGACCAAGGAACGCACCGGCCGCAACCCTGCGACTGGCGAAGAGATCAAGATTGCTGCAAAGCCAGCCAAGAAGGTCGTCAAGGTTCGTGCTCTGAAGAAGCTGAAAGAACTCATCTAACTTTCCCATTTTCTGGGGAGATTCACTGGCCGGAAGCTTATTTCCTGCTCGGTGACGCTGAGGGTTTCATCAAAAGGTGCCGTTTCCGCGTGAAACGGGCACCTTTTTCATTTCATAGCGAACTCCGGTCCACTTCCGGCAGGAATTGCCGGATCGCATGTTGACGATGTCATTGGGCACGTCTAGCATGCAGATGGCGCAATCTACTTGTTCGACACGGTCGCGGGGAGTATTTGCAGGATGTCTGGAGGTTTCCATGCTGGTTTTATCAAGGAAGAAGAACGAAAGCATTGTCATCAACGACAATGTCGTAGTGACTGTGGTTGAGGTCAGAGGGGACAAAGTCAGGATCGGAATTGAAGCGCCACGCGATGTCACCGTCCATCGCCAGGAGGTGTTGGAGGCAATTCTGGGCGAAAAACTGAAGTTGGCTTCAGATCGTTCCGAAGAATCCTGCGACTCAACGGCTTACTGATTTGATTTGCCGCAAGGTAGGTCGCTATCTTTCCGCTCTGAACAGGTCGTTAATCCGGCCCCATCGTCTAGTTAGGTCTAGGACATCGGATTTTCATTCCGGTAACAGGGGTTCAAATCCCCTTGGGGTCAGTCAAAAAAGCCCACCGATTTATCGGTGGGCTTTTTTCGTTGGCATTTCAAAGACGAGGGCGTTCCGAAGACTGGTCGAGCTTCCTGCCCGGCCCTGTAATCGCGGCCAGAAGGGTATCCAAGACTGTAGTGCCTGCATATGCGCTTGTGACACGGGCTGAGTCTTCTATTGACGCGATCCGGAAGTTACCTCGAGACTAATCCTAAGGTTCTGAAGCTCGCCCTGAACACAACCTGTTTGCTGTTTGGGAATCAACTAAACTGAAGGCCATCCAGAGGATAGTGTTGCTTTAAGAAACACCAGGAAGCTACCCAATCAATGGCCCTGATTTAATTTCATGGACCGGAAGGCGCGGGACAGACATCATGGACAATAAAGAAAAACTCAGTCCCAAGGATGCCCCGTTTGCGTTTGGAAAGAACTGGGGACAGTTTCTGAAAACCCTGAATGAGAAACGCAT
>CAIJTV010000726.1:0-1572 GCA_903823635.1 uncultured Planctomycetaceae bacterium | reverse complement strand
GTTTTGCAGTGAGCCCCTCTGGGAGCTCGACTGGAGTCTTCGATGGCCTGCCGTTTGCGTGGCATACGAGAGCAATTTCATCCTGGCCTTCGATCTGTAGCGAAATCGAATGATCATTGATCGACCGTTCACTGTGAAACAGACCCAGAACCATTGGATTCGTTTCATTTGCCCCAAAGTGATCGATTCGAAAGTCGATGATAGCCCGAAAGTCACCTTGCGTTGCGTCTGGACTTAGCGGGCGTACAAATCGCCTTCGCTGGCCACTCATACGGGGTGAGTTCTCTCCCAAAACGTGGAGCTCCGCAGCACTCTTGTCCCAGCGATATGGAATCGAATCGTCACTCATGACAGCGGCTTCATGGTCAGGATCTGCCTTGCGTCCGATGGCGAGCATATCAAAATCAAAGTACCATCCGCGCTGCATCGGATCTGTTGTGAAGGTTTCTGCAAAGCTGGCTGTGGTGTTGCTTTTGGTGTTGAATGTTTGATTGTTGAGCGACGCCAGGAACGGATTCAAGTCGGTCAGGTTTGGCTGTCCATACTTCGTGTGTTCCGACCAAACCCAGACATACTCGTCTGTATAGGCCAGAGCTAAAGAGAGATTGGACCAAAGCGAGGCCTTGCCCCCACTCGGCCAACCATCAGGCAGGTTCCAGGGATGATCCTCGACCCACGCAGCCATCCCAACCTGGACAAAGCTGTCGTACTTCTCCGGGTCGTCACTTAGAGATCGCCATCCAAGAATGTCTGATCGTGCTGAAGCGTATCGATTGCGGTCGCCCGGAAATCCATTTTCAGTCGCATAGGTATGAGTCGTACCTTTTGCATGACCAAAATAAAACGTGTTTTCGTGACCGTGAACAATCCTTGCTGGCGACTCGATCCCGGCAAGAACTCCATCAAGAAATGGAATAACACCGGTAAGCGGACCGTAGCTGTTCGAATCGGGCGACCATGCAAACGTCGTGACGATGATGACTTCGGGAAACTCGGACTGAATTGCCTTTATCCATTGCGAGCCCCTGTGTCGCAGCACGTCCGGCGTCTCCTTACCCAACGGGAAATGAAGGCCCTGTGGCTTGTCAGGATCAAACTCTGGCATTCCGGATTCAGTTCGCCAGCGATAATAACCATACTGCTCCGTATCGAGCCAAATCCCTTTCAGCCTGCCTTCACGGCAAACACGGCCGACCAGCTTCGCGTTATGCTCGATAATGGCCCAGTCGTCATCATCTGTGAGATCCGGAGTTTTTAAGCCACGCGCTCCATCGACCATTCCACAGATCAGAAAATTGTCAGTAAGACTGCCACGCCGCATCGACTTCAAGTCGGCCAGCGTTTGTTCAACAGCTTTGTCTGGAATGCGTATTGAGTTCCACAGCAGCTCATTCAGAAAGGCAGGTCGCCACGGCATCCCCATTTTGGTCAGCCCCAGACTTTCCACCCATTCGGACGATAGAGATGCTGGCATGACGATCCCGTCGAACGGGTATGAGTCAACGAATTCGGGATGCCGCGCAATGAACGCCGGAGTTATGGCCGTCTCGCCGCCGTAGACTGTGTAGAGGC
>CAIJTV010000725.1:0-6113 GCA_903823635.1 uncultured Planctomycetaceae bacterium | reverse complement strand
TCGTTCCCTGATTGTCGGTGTAGCTGATTTGCACGGACAGAGTCGCCCCGACGTCCGCGTCTCCGGTCGCATAATTCGAGTTCGTCGCGCCTGAGATGGCTGAACCATTTCTCAGCCATTGATAGCTCAGCGTTCCCAGACCGTCGGCGTCAGAGAGACCCGCGGTGCTTGCAACCAGCGTCTGGTTCTCGCGTATCGTGCCCTGAATTACGGGCAATCCCACTGGAGTATCGTTGATCCCCGTGATCGCAGCAGTCGAGGATGAAGTCAACGACTCCTGAGTGCCATGACTGTCAGTGTAGCGAACTCTGACAGAAACCATTGCCCCGACGTCAGCGTCCGTTGATGTGTACGTAGAATTCGTCGCCCCGGAAATATTCGTACCATTTCGCAGCCATTGATAGCCGAATGTTCCGAGACCATCGTCATCTGAAATTCCGGAGGTGTCAGCCGTCAGAGTTTGATCTTCTGTTGCAATACCGGAGATCAACGGCAGACCGTTCGGCGCGTCGTTGATGTTCTGAATCGAGGCGGTCGAAGCTGAGGTCACGGTTTCAACAGTGCCCTGAACATCGGTGTAAGTGATTCGGAGGGCCAGATTTGAGCCGACGTCCGCGTTACTGGTGCTGTAGGTCGTGCCGGTGGCTCCGACGATGGTGGAGCCGTTCCGCAGCCATTGATAGCTGAACGTTCCCAGTCCATCGTTATCCGCGATTCCGGAGACGTCTGCGGTCAAAGTCTCGGCTTCCCGCAGTACTCCGTTGATCACCGGCGAACCGCTCGGAGCATCATTTTCGTTCTGAACGGAGGCCGTCACGGCCGATGTCAGAGATTCCGTAGTCCCCTGATCGTCGACATACGAGACACGCACGGAAAGCATTGATCCCACGTCAGCGTCACCTGTCGTGTATGTCGCGGCTGCAGCCCCCATGATATTGGAGCCATTTCTCAGCCATTGGTAGCTGAACGCGCCCAGACCATCCGCGTCATTGATCGCGGACGTGTTGGCAGTCAGCGTCTGGTTCTCGCGTATCGTGCCCTGAATCATGGGCAATCCCGCCGGAGTGTCGTTGATCCCGATGATCGCAGCGGTCGAAGCGGAAGTCAGCGTTTCGACAGTTCCATGACCGTCAGTGTACGAAATCTGCAGGCTGATTCTGGATCCAACATCGGGATCCCCAGCCGTGTAAGTGCCGGCGGTTGCTCCGGAGATCACAGAGCCCTCTCTCAGCCATTGGTAGCTGATGGTTCCGAGTCCATCAATGTCGGCCAATGCAGACACGTCGGCCGTCAACGTTTGATTCTCTGTCGCTGTGCCCGTGATTAAAGGCAATCCGGTGGGAACATCATTGATATTCTGTACGGCTGCGGTCTGGGCTGAAGTCAAAGTCTCGAGAGTTCCAAACGCGTCGGTGTAACGAATGCGCACAGACAGCTGTCCATCCACCTCGGCATCGCCTGTGGCATACGTCGAGGATGTTGCTCCAGCGATGTCCGTTCCGTTGCGAAGCCACTGGTAACTCAAGGCGCCCAGACCATCCGCATCGCTGATTGCGGCGGTGTTGGCTGTCAGTGTTTGATCTTCACGGACCAAGCCCGTGATCGTGGGAATTCCGATTGGCGCGTCGTTTGTGGCGACCACGGCGATCGTTCTTGTGGCCGCGGTGCTGGTCAGATGAGCGTCACTGGCAGTGATTGAGATCGTCCGATTGCTGGTCGATGGTGCGTTACTGTTGTTCGAATACGTGACAGATCGCAACGCTGTTTCGTAGTTAGCGACGCTGGTCGAGCCGGTCAGTGTCAGCGTGCCCGTTGAGGAATCCCAGGTTCCGCTGATGCCCGATTGATTGGTAAAGGTGAGCACATCCTGCGTCGAATCATAGTTGCCGGTGATTCTGACCGTGGCGGAGATCAGCGTGGCGCTGTCCGCATCAGTCAGAGTCAGCTGGTCATCAATCGCGATCGGCCCACTGTTCTCGGTGTAAGTCAGCGTCAGGCCGCTGGTCGTCAGTGATGGAGCCACGAACGGACTGAACGTATCGTTCGTCAGATCGTAGATGCCATCCAGAAACTCCGCACGTTCAATATTGGTCAGGGTGTCTGTCCCGTCACGCCCCGGAGTTTGATCGTCAATGACTTTGTCGGGAGTGCCGCTGATGGCGTATTCGGCATAGTTGCCAGAATAGACAACGGCGTCGATGCCACCCAGCCCATCGATGAGATCATTGCCATTCGTGGCCGCGATCACATCGGCGGCTTCAGTGCCTGTGTAGTTTGCGAGGATATGGTCCCATGTGGACCAGAGTTCTTCAGAGAACGCGACCTTTGTGGAGACGTTGCCAACCTGTTCTTCCAGAATCCAGTCGCCGCCCTGCGTCGTCGCCCCGGTCGCGTCATCACTGGCCGCCACATCGCCTCCAGAGGCTTCGGCAATGACCTGCATCAGGGCTCGGCCAGACTCCACAGCCGCCAGATCGCAGCCGTAAATCAGTATGTCGGCATCCGAAGTCAGTGCATTCGCCCACGACTCAATCGCGCTCAAATGATTAGAAACGGTGCCGACATCCAGAATCTCATTGCCCAGCTCAACACGACCTTCAGACCCGTGCGACACGATATGTACCGCCGCGACGTTATTCAGGTTGCTCAAAGTGGCCGTAATCTGATCAATACCGCCGCGGTCGGGGTCCAGCAGGATTGCGATGAATTCTCGATTTGGATCCGACTCGTTTTGTAAATCAACCAGCAACGCGTTGAGATCGGGAGTACTTGAATCAATAAACACCACCTCCCGTAACGGTTCCGTGTCCGGTACAGGTTCAGCATTACCGTCAGTGATGTCCGAATTACGGTCAGCAATATCCGTGGTCAGTTGACCTGGCCATCCGGTGGCGGCCAGATCAAACAGATCCATGTCTGACAATGTGGCGAATTCTGTCAGAGCCTCGGCAGCCCCCGCATCAAGTCCAGAGCCGACTACGCTCAGTTCATCGGGATTCACGTCTTCGACGAGGTCAAGATCATGCGCAGAGGCCGACATCAGCAGAAGAGGTTCGAGTTGCTCAAGTCTGTCGCGCGCAGGCATGCCCTTAACACCGAGCGGTGTCGACTTTACAGGCGATATCAGACGATTGAACTTCATCAGACTTTAGTCGCGTATTGAGCGTTTTCGTTTAGCGGCGAGCCTCAGGCGTAGGCAAAAGTGGAAACGACACCTGCGGCTTGCCGTTCAACAATCACATCAACAGACCTCGCTGCCGATGCCTGCGAGACACGGCGCTGTGGTCGGAAGCGTTCTCATCACACAAAACGCCAGGAACGCCACTAAATAACGATCGCAGGGAAATATCCAGAATGTCCCAAGGAAACTCATAGCTCGCAAAGCCTGCAGCGGCGTGGAAAACGTGAATCTGTCCTCAAAAGCAAAGTGGACAATTCGCCAGAATCGATTTAATCGCAACGTGAGCAGGCCAACAACGACTACTGAACGAACCAACGGCCGTCCTCAGAACTCGACAAATTCCAGCAAAAGCGGATCACTCTGAAATCGCAGCCGAAATCTTTGAGCTACGTTTGCATCAGACCACACTCAAGAATCCTGCGCTGTGGGGAGATGTTGAACATGACCACCATTGAAACTGAAGATCTCGAAGCCGCATTTCTGAGCGAGTATCCGTTGCTGCATCGTGTTGCCGATGCCAATCTGGACAGGAAACTCCGTGCGCGAGTCAGCCCTTCCGACGTAGTCCAGGACGCCTGGGTCGAAGCCGTCGCGCGGTTTGGCGATAAGGAACAGACGACGGACATGTCCCTGAGCGCCTGGCTGAAGTTTGTTGTTCGCCAGAGTGTGAATCGTTTGCGTCGCTTTCATCTGGGAGCTGACAAACGCACGGTCGATCGCGAGCAACGCCCCAGATTTCAAGGCACGGAAAATGAGTCCACCGTTTCTCGCCTTGTCGAAGCTTTGTCAGCCTCCATGGCCGGGCCGGCATCACAGCTCGTTCGCCAGGAAGCTCAGCAGCGAATCCACTCGCTGATCTGCGGTATGGATGAGGCCGATCGGGAAATTCTGCTGCTGCGGCATGTCGAGAATCTTACCAATCAGGAATGCGCGGAACGACTGAATCTGACAGAGTCCGGGGCCAGTAAACGATACATGCGAGCCCTCGAGCGGCTCCATGAACTGGCTGGCACGTCAAGTCTGTATTGAGACTGCTCTATGAAACCTGGCCATGAAATTGATCTGGACATTGACTGGTGTCTGCCTGATGCGGAAACGGATGCGTTTCTGTCGCAGGTACGACGCGGCGAACGTCCGTCGATTGATGAATTGGTGATGCGATTTCCGGACCATGCGGAACAGGTTCGTCGCCAGTGTCGCATGATGATGTTTGCCGAACGGTTGGGGACAAATCCTCATCCGATCGCCGTGAGACTTCGGGAACCGCCATCGTTGATGCGGCTCGGCGACTACGAAATTCATCGGCTGATTGGTCGCGGCGGCATGGGCTTTGTCTACGAAGCCAGCAAGTCCGGGTTGAGCCGTCGTCTGGCGATCAAAGTCCTGGCCGATCAGGCTCCAACATCACGTTCATTGCCCAAACGATTTGCTCTGGAAGCAGAAGCGGCTTCTCGACTGCATCATCCCAATATCGTTCCCGTCTTCGATTATGGCGAGTTTCAGGGACTGCAGTTCCTGGCCATGCCGTATATCGACGGGTGCAATCTGGAGCAGGTCATTCGCCACCTGATCGTGAAAAAGTCCGGCGTCAGCGTTCCGAAAGCCAATGCCGCGCCGGACGAATGTCTGGCGGCGGTCGATTCATGGGAGAAGATTGCTCGCCTGGGTGCGCAGGTGGCTTCCGGTCTGCAGCATGCACATCAGCATGGCATGATTCATCGAGACATCAAGCCAGCCAATCTGCTGCTGGACCGTCAGGCGACTTTGTATATCGCCGACTTTGGGCTAGCCAAGATTCGTGACGAGGACAGTAATCTCAGTCGCACCGGCGATACAATTGGTACGCCACGATATATGTCGCCGGAAGCGTTGCGTGGCTTCGCGGATGAACGCAGCGATGTGTTTGGTCTTGGGGTGACTCTGTATGAACTTGTGTCACGAACCGAAGCCTTCTCCGGTACGACGGCTCGTCAGGCGATTCAGGATCGTTCGATTCTTGCTCTTCCGCCGCTGAAAGAATTGCGGCCGGATGTTCCCGAGTATCTCGCTGACATCATTATGAAAGCCTGCGCGCCCGATCCTCGCGATCGGTTTGCGACGGCACAGGCGTTTCAGCAGGAACTGAATCGTTTCGCCCATGGTGGCAACTCGCGTGATCGACGACGATTTCAGAAAAGTCTGGCCTCGTCCGTTCGTTCGGGCAGCTCGTCCAAAGGTTGGTTTCTGGCGGGAGCTGGTCTGGTCGCCGGTTTGTCAATTCTTATCGCGGCACAGATGTTTTTGTCGAGTGGCCGAGCCGAAAATGTAGCAGCCAGTGGAGCACCAAGCTTTACCGGAATCCGAGGTGGCGAGTCGCTGAATATTCGTCTGGAGAATAGTGACACTGCGTTCAATGACGTGAAACTGCAGTGCTACGATCCTGACGGCGTCGCTGCGATGTATCAGATCACGGGCGGTGCTGATGCAGACCTGTTTGCCGTGCATCCTGATTCGGGAACGGTCTTGTTTCGTCAAACGCCGAATGCAGTTCGTCCTTATGACCAGAATCGGGATGGCATTTATGAAGTGGATCTGGGAGTGACCGATTGCAGGCGGGCTCATCTGCTGCAATTCGTGGATTCACCAAACAACGGCGGTCTGAAAACCTTCGAACCTGTTTCCGGAGGCATCGGCAATGCTCCGTGGAGCGATGTCAAACTGCGAGAATCACTGCTGGGGGCGGCCACTCCGGACGGTCGACGTCTGTTTCATGCACACGAGCTGACAGATGGCATCGTTTCTCTGTACATGACGGATCGAGCCATTGATGGAACCTGGCAGCAGCCAATCCCGCTCAGCGAAAACTGTGAACTGGATCGCCATCTTCACGGCCTGGCGACTCACGATGGGAAGACATTTCTCGCGCTCATGAGCAATCCGGGGGACGACGCGA
>CAIJTV010000724.1:0-3090 GCA_903823635.1 uncultured Planctomycetaceae bacterium | reverse complement strand
CCTGGCAGGCTCATAATTCTGTGCACAAAGACCGCGGCTGAGTTCACTTATGAGGGTCACAACACTCACTATCTTCGGTAAACTCTTTGAGGTGCTGCCGGTTTCAGGGACAGGTGAATCTCTTATTCTGAGCCACAGAAAGGACCTTGAAGATGGCTCGGAAGAAGACCGTATCGAAGTCAAAAGACACACGTCGGCGTTACACAGATGAGTTCAAGGAGGAGGCCGTGCAGATGATGCTGGATGGTCACACTGCGCCATCGGTCATGGAGCGGCTGGGTTTGCCGAACGTGAATATGTTATACCGCTGGAAGCAGGAGCGACTGACTCAAAGCGGACCAGTCGCCAATTCGCTTGAAGCACGAGTGCGTGAACTGGAGAACGAGCTTCGTCGTGTCGAACGTGAGCGTGATGTGTTAAAAAAAGCGTTGGCTATTTTCGGCCGCAGCGAATAGCAGATGTCTATGCGGCCATCGAAGCAATCGCTTTCGAAGACGCAGCATCGCTGTCGGAGATCTGTGAATTCATGGAAGTGAATCGCACTGCGTTCTATGCATGGCGAGATTCTGCACCAACAGTTTTCGAGGAGCAGGATGCTGAACTGGCTCCCTTGATACGAATCATCTTCAAGAAACATCGTCGACGTTACGGTGCTCGAAGGATTGCGAGCGAGTTGAAAGACCATGGCCATCAATGCGGCACAAGAAAAGTCTCCAAAGTAATGAAAACACTGAGGTTGCGAGCGATTCAGCCAAAATCGTTTGTGCCGAAAACAACAAACAGCAGGCATCGACTTGGATACTCGCCGAACCTGTTGCTGGATGCGACAGCACCGACGCGAATCAATCAGATCTGGCTTGGCGACATCACCTACATCCCACTTGAAGGGGGACTGTTTTGTTATCTGGCTCTGCTCCTGGATCTGTACTCACGCAGAATTGTCGGCTGGTCATTGAAAGACGATATGACGGAATCGCTTGTGCTCTCATGTCTTCGAATGGCTATCAAAGAGCGACAGCCAGCAGCGAGGCTTATCCATCACACGGACCGCGGCGGCCAGTACGCTGGCAATGAATACCGATCCGTGATGAAGCGATCAAAGATGCGCGACAGCATGAGTCGAGCTGACAACTGTTATGACAACGCCTTCATGGAAAGTGGCATCGGAACGATCAAGAACGAACTCGAGATGACCGAATACAAGACTATCAGAGATGCCGCGAAAGAGATCTCACCTTACGTCCGGTACTACAACTTCGAACGCAAACATTCAGCGATCGAATACCTCACTCCCGCTCAGTTTGAACAACTCACGCAACGCTCAAAATAAGAGAATGAGTTGTCCCTGAAACCGGCAGCACCTCAGTGTGCAGATTTCCTGACCATTGTCTGCATCCCAAAGCTTGATGGTTGAATCATCACTGCCCGTAGCGATTCGAGTACCGTCCGGACTGTAAGCTACGCTTCGTACCCGCATCGAATGCCCGTAACAGGTGAAGTCACTGCCTTCGAACTGCCGGTTGCAGAAATTCCACTCGAAGTTGTCGCGGTACTGCGAAGGGATCTCGCTGAGCAGATCTCTGGCATCCTGCGCTCGTTTGGCATCCCAGCGAGCGTTGGCTAACTGAAATTTCGCGGCAGCCTCTGAATCGAGGGATCGCTGTGATTCTGCGATTGCTCTTTCTTCCGCCTTGATCGCGCTGGCGCGTTGTTCATCTGCTTCAAGGGACTTGTCTTCCGCAAGCTCCGTTTTCTCGTTTGCCCGAATCAACCCGTAAGTCGTACCGGCGATCCCAGCAAGCAACACCACACCAATCGCGAGCATTGCAGCGACCAGTCCGCGATTGCGGCGGGCAAACTTCTGAACTTGATACCACGTCGACGGTGGCTTGGCAGAAACCGTTTCGCCCGTCAGATAGTTGAACAGGTCCTGGCCTAAATCATTCGCGGTTTGATATCTGCGGTTGGGATCCTTCTCCAGAGCCTTCATCACGACCCAGTCGAGTTCTCCTCGCAGAAGTTGCTGCAGTCTCGCTGGATGCAGTCTTCGCAGGTCGCTGACGGCGGAATTCACCTCGTTGGATGATGAACTCAAGCGGTTGCTGGGGCGAGGCGGGTCTTCTTCTCGGATGATCTGAAGAACCTTCAGGAAAGCGATTTTCCCAAGGGTTTCCTTCTCAACAGGAGTCGAGCCCGTCAGCAGCTCGTACAGCATCACGCCCAGCGAATAGACGTCCGTCCGAGTGTCAATATCCTCCGCATCCGGCCCTTTCAGTTCGGCCTGCTCAGGCGACATATACTGAACCGTACCGACGACGTTGCCGAACTCCGTCTGCATTGTCATGTCGGTCAGTATCATGTTCTGTTCGACAGCTTTCGCCAAACCGAAGTCGATGACCTTGGGAACCGCTTCACCGTCTATAACCGTGACCAGAACATTCGACGGCTTCAGATCGCGATGAATAATTCCCTTCTGATGAGCGTGCTGAACGGCTTTGCAAACCGAAACGAACAGCTTCAATCGCTCGTCGATACTCAGCTTGTTGTCATCGCAGTATTGAGTGATCGAAACTCCATCGACAAGTTCCATCACGAAGTACGGACGACCGTCATCAGTCGTCCCGGCATCTAAAACTCGGGCGATGTTCGGATGGTCCATCATCGCCAGGGCTTGCTTCTCGGCGTCGAACCGAGCGAGCACATCCTTCGAACTCTGTTCCGACTTGATGAGCTTGAGGGCAACTCGACGCTTGACCGGCTGGTCCTGCTCGGCCAGCCAGACGACTCCCATGCCGCCGCGACCGAGTTCTTCTATCAGGCGAAAATTGGCCAGGACCGGAGGAACGTTGACCAGCAAAGAAATCGTCTTATTGTCGGGGTAGTGCGTCGTGGCATCGCGAGCAAACACGCCGGCGATGACACCGTTTTGTTCCGGGAATCGCTGGAGGTATTCGTCCCGCTGAGGTTCATCTCCCTTTTTCGTGCGATATTCCACTTCCATGGCCAGCAGTTCTGCCAGCAGTCCCTCCCGAGCGGTCTCCGGTGTTTCTGCCGAATGGCACTTAGTTATCGCCTCTTCGTTTGAGCAGT
>CAIJTV010000723.1:0-5812 GCA_903823635.1 uncultured Planctomycetaceae bacterium | reverse complement strand
GTCGATGGATTGCACGCCCGGAATCGCAAGAACTTCTGCTGCCAGCTCTGGCGAAAGAGGTTCAGCTTCGGACATGTCCACACGCGGCTTGCTGGCTCGCAGCAGATAGTTGGCGGTGAGTGTTCGATCCAGCCACGACTGGACATCATGAGTGATCGCCAAAGTGGTGTTGCCCACACTGATACTGGTCCCCGACACAATAAACATGACCGAAATCGTCAACGAGGTCCTGCCAAAATTGTCCAACAGTTGGCGATGTCCAAGCTGGGCTTCTACCGGGTACGCTTTACCGATAAAAAAGTAAAGAGCCGCCGCAATGGGTCTGATCAGCCCCGGCAAAAAGACGACACCCGCAATTTGCACCAACGCAATGCCTGCGATGGAAGTAACGTCCGGCATAATCTTTCTGGACGTACAGGCAAACATGGCCAAAGCTGTTAACAGCAGAATTGATCCCCACAGCATCGTTCGTCGAACAGGAAACTCGCGATGCGGTGCAGAGGTCGATTTCAGAACAGCCAGCGGCCTTTGTTCACACGCCATGCGCGTCGGATACCAAACCGCAATCAACGTCACGATCGGGCCAAAGATCAGTCCGGCAATGATTGCCACGGGATGGATCGGAATCGTCAGCGGACGATCGAATCCATAGATGCCATCCATTCCCTTTGATATTGCCGCGCTGCCAAGCACGCCGAAGATGATTCCCGCCAATGTGCCGATGCTGCCCAGCACAAAAGCTTCACGATACATCGACGCTCGGACCTGGTCTGTCGTGGCCCCCACGATTCGGATCAGAGCTGTCTGTTTGCGTCGCTCAGTGACTGAAATCTGAAACGTGTTGATGACAATGAAGACTGCCGCCACGACTGACAACAAAGCCGCAACATTCAAGCCGATGTTGATAATGGCTTCCGTCGGGCGTGTCATATCGGCCGCCGACGCGGGCTTATTCACGATCAGCGGAGGCTGCAGAGTTCTTTGAATCACGTCCGAAAGCTCGTCAGCATCAGCCTCCGGCTTCAACAGAACCTGCAGCGAAGTCGCTTTCCCGGGAGCCTTACCGAGCCTGGCCGCATCGGCAATGGGCATGAAGATCGAAGCCGTCTCTTCCACAGCGGCCATTTTTTCGAACTTCAGGATTCCGGTTACCTGCTTCGAAAGCAGCCAGGGAAGTCCACGAGCGCCAATCCGGATCTCATCGCCCACTTTTGCGTGTAGATGCTCCGCAACACTTTCCTCAAGACACACTTCGTTCGCTGCCCTCGGAACCTGTCCGGAGACCAGCGTAACCTCTTTGCCACTCAGATAGTCTTCAAGATTCGCACCAAGAGCGATGCCACGTGCTTCTTCGTTTCCCACGAGAATCTTAGTGAACACTCGAAAGATCGGGATCGTTTTCCGCACCCCTGCCAACTGACTCAGATCCGGCAGATCATTAAACGGAAAAGCGGACTTATCGTTGGTCACGATCTCCAGAGACTCTCGCTCACCCAGCATTTCCTGCATCGCATCCAACTGCACGCGTGTCGCTGCAATCGCCTGCAACACGGCGACAACAGAGGCGACTCCACCAGCAATGCTGAGGACCGTTAATAGTGTTCTCAGTGGACGCAGCCGGAGATTGTTCCAGGAGAAGCTCCACGGAATCATCCGTCGATCTCCAGTTTCAGAGCGGCCATCCATTCCGCATCAGTCCCAGGCCGTCCATCATAGCGAATGCGACCATCCAGCAGGACAATCAGTCTATCCGCCTGCGACGCGACTCGAATATCGTGAGTCACGACCACGACCGTCTGCTGCCCCGTGTGAGCCACATCACACAGCAGCCGAGTAATCTCGCGGCCTCGGACTGAATCCAGATTCCCCGTCGGCTCATCCGCCAGAATCAGGGAAGGATTTATCACAAGAGCCCGCGCGATCGCGACGCGTTGTTGCTCGCCACCTGACAGTTGAGAAGGAAGATGCCGCAGCCGATGCGATAAGCCGACTCGTTCCAGTTGCAGAATCGCTCGCGGCTCGGCCTCTCGCGCTGAAACGCCGTCCAGAACTAATGGCAGCGTCACATTCTCAATCACACTCAACGTTGGGACGAGATTAAACGACTGAAACACAAAGCCGATTTTGCGCCGTCGCAGCAGCGTCAGCGTCTGATCATCCAGGTCGGCAACGTTTGCACCATCAATCCGAATCTCGCCGGATGTCGGTGGTTCGATACCACCCATCACATGCAGCAGAGTACTCTTGCCCGATCCGCTGGGCCCCATGATCGCCACCATTTGACTGCGGGCAATGGAAAGCGAAATATCCGTGAACGCATTAACGCCCGTTCCCTCGAGCTGGAACACCTTGGACAAGTTGCAGGCCTGGATCACATCGTCAGACATGTTCTCACATGCGTTCAAAATTCAGGCAATCAGATGCTTCACTGGCAGCAATCCGATCGGGAAGATTCTCATGAAACATCTCGGGGCAGTTTGATCAATTTCTTCCCTGAAAGACAATCAGTTGTCCCGACGGATGGCACGAATCTATAAATCCGCAGCCTGAACGCATCCGAATCTTCACGAATCTGGCGACTCTCAATTTTCACCGCTCAGAGTCTTTCACCGCTCGGAGTCTTAGTGCGTTTATGCAATCAATTCATCCACAACTTTCCCGTGCACGTCGGTCAGGCGGAAGTCTCGCCCCGCGTAGCGATACGTAAACTTCTCGTGATCGAATCCGATCAGTTTCAGAATCGTGGCATGAAGGTCGTGAACATGAACCGGCTTCTCGACGGCTTTGAAACCAAATTCATCTGTGGCCCCATGAACGTAGCCACCCTTGACTCCACCGCCAGCCATCCAGGTTGTGAATCCCCAGTGGTTGTGGTCGCGGCCGTTGATCTTGCCGGCATTGGCACCTTGCTTAGGAAGTTCCACGACTGGTGTTCTTCCAAACTCGCCGCCCCAGATGATCAACGTTTCTTCCAGCATTCCACGTTGCTTCAGGTCGGTCAACAGAGCGCCGATGGCCTGATCACATTGTTTGGCCAGTCGACGATGATTGACTTCAATATCATCATGATTGTCCCACGGCTGGCCTTCGCCGTGCCAGACCTGCACAAAGCGAACGCCGCGTTCAATCAACCGGCGAGCAATCAGAATCTGCCGAGCCTGAACCCCGTCGCCATACATTTCGCGGATATGCTTGGGCTCACGGCTAACATCGAAGGCATCGGCCGCTTCAGTCTGCATGCGGAAAGCCAGTTCGAACGATTGGATTCGAGCTTCCAACTGTGAATCGCCGGGACGTTCCTCAAGATGCTTCTTGTTGAGACCTCTTAATAGCTGCAGTTGAGCCGCCTGTTCCGATCGATTGACTCGGTCGTTGCGAATATTCTCAATCAGCTTTTCAATCTCGGTATGTTTGGTGTCGATGTACGTGCCCTGAAAGACACCCGGGAGAAATCCGCTCTGCCAGTTCTGTGACTCCTGAATCGGATAGCCGCCGGGACACATCGCCACAAACGCCGGCATGTTCTCATTCTCTGTCCCCAATCCGTAAGTCAGCCACGAACCCATGCTCGGCCGAACAAGCCGCGCTTCGCCGCAGTTCATCAGCAACAGAGATGGTTCATGATTAGGCACATCCGCATGCATGTAATTAATAATGGCCATGTCGTCGACATGCTGTGCTGTATGATGAAACAGCTCACTGACCTGAATTCCGCTTTCACCGTAACGACGAAAACGAAACGGTGATGGAAACAGTGCCCCCGTGGGACGTTCAGTACTGAGATTTCCCGCCGAAATTGATTCGCCACCACGACGCTGAAGTTCGGGCTTCGGATCAAAGGTATCCACATGCGATGGCCCGCCGTTCATAAACAGGTGAATCACATGTTTAATCTTCGACGGAAACTGGGCCGGCTTTGGCGACATCGGATTGAGAGCCGCCTCAGGAAACGGTGAGGCCTGCACGGAACGGTCATTGAGAAAACCGGTCATGGCCAACGCACCGAAACCCATGCCGCAACGCGACAACATTCCTCGTCGTCCCACCGCAATCGCTGACTGTGGGTCTGCTTCTGAAAACGTATGCATAAAACACCCCGACACAGATTCTAGTCCACAAAAACAAATTCATTGGTCAACAATAAAGCCTGAGCCAACTGAGCCCATGCGTCTAATCGACTGGCTCCCGGCTGGTCCCGGAAATC
Source organism: uncultured Planctomycetaceae bacterium (assembly GCA_903823635.1). Classification (GTDB taxonomy): domain Bacteria; phylum Planctomycetota; class Planctomycetia; order Planctomycetales; family Planctomycetaceae; genus SXXK01. The sequence continues at coordinate 1,608 of CAIJTV010000723.1, read as the reverse complement.
ATCTTCGGAATTCCAGCCGCGGAGAACTTTGCCGTCGACCGATTGAGTGATCATAAATTTCGAACGGAACGAATCGTGGCTCTCGTCGACTCGACAATCCACGACAAAATCGATCGACTCACCAGCACGAATATCGAACGGTGCCGCAGCAACAGGCGACGTGGCATTCTCCGCCACGACGTCCTGCAGGATGCCCAGGCGTGAATTGACAACTCGCAATCGCACGCCGTCGCCCATTTCCTGTTCATGGCCTATCACGCCATTGACTGCAACTCGACAATCGACTTCCGATGTCCACCGTCGCACGGCACAAAAGGAGAGTCCGTGCCCCGCATGCCCGCCGGATTTATTGAGCGTTGCCCAGCCTAATTTGCCATCAGGCAGATCTTTACCACCCTGCCACTTCCCTTCGCCAGCAAATGGGAAGACCGTAAAGGCCGTCAGAGATTTCGACGCTTCGTCGAAGGTGCCGTAGCCGTACGACCAGCCGGGCAAGCCGCCGCCAATGTCCTGTTTCGCCTGAATCGCTGTGACGAAAGCTGTCAGCTCGGTCAGTTCTGTCTCTGAGGGTTCTCGCTGGAGCACATGAAGAAACAGCTGTCGAATTCGGGCACCCTGGCCATCCGCGGAGCTCACATCTTTTGTCTGTTCCGCAATATCCACAGCGCGATTCATCACGAAGGGATTGTTGAGCTGAAACAAGGCCTGTTGAGGAACGGTCGTTTCAAATCGTCGAGGAGCGTGGTTGTCCGGGTTTGGCAGGTCGAATGTTCGGAAAAGTCCGGGCAGGTTCTGGCGATCAATTCTGGCGTAAATCGTCCGGCGCAGGATATTGGCATCTGCCGCGATGTCCGCCGACTTGCCGCCGATCGTGCGATCCATTTTCCCGGAGACAGCCAAAATCGCATCGCGCTGCGCTTCGAAGTCGAGACGACTACGATGCATGCGAGCGTACAAGCGGTTCTCCGGATCTGCTTTCTCTGCATCCGGCCTGCGATCGGATTTCTGCTGCCAGGTGTTTGACGTCACGATGTGCCGAATCAGAGCTTTCTGCGACCAGCCGTGCTTCACAAAATAGTCGGTCAGATAATCCAGCAGTTGCGGATGAGTGGGTGGGAATGTTCGGACACCAAAGTCGCTTGGCGAATCGACAAGACCTTTCCCGAACAAGTGCATCCAGATTCGGTTCACGGCCACTCGCCCCGTCAACGGGTTTGCCGATGATGCGATCGCACCGGCCAATTCCAGTCGTCCGCTACCATCCTTGAAAGGTTCGGCATTCGGGCCTGACAGGGCAGTAAAGAATCTTCGAGGAACCTGAGGACCATGATTGTGAGGCTGACCTCGCACAAAGATCACCGGCTCCACAGGCTGCGGACGATCAACCAGACGTAACGTGGACGGTTCATTCTTCGGTTCATCAGACGAAGCAAACACGCCGTACAAAGAGTAATAGTCGGCCGTCGGGATCGGATCAAACTTATGGTCGTGACAACGAGCACACGATGCCGTGAGTCCTAACATTCCTCGACTGACCACGTCAATGCGATCATCAATGATGTCTGGAGTGTTGTTGAGGAACCGACGGCCCAGAGTCAGATACCCCAT
>CAIJTV010000722.1:0-2009 GCA_903823635.1 uncultured Planctomycetaceae bacterium | reverse complement strand
GCATTGCTGCCGTCAGTGAAGTTTGGACGCAGCATTCCATCCATGGATGAGTCGACGGTTGATGGCAATGTTGCGGGGCCGATAATCTTTCGATCAACATATGTCGGTGGATCAGAAGTCGCTGCTGTTCATTTTATGCCGTTCGTGAGCTTGAATGGAAGCTTGGCGGAGCGTTCACGATTTGATCGAAACGCTCGAAGAGCTGTTTTCATCCAGACAGTCTTTTTTGCAGCGATGTTCATGTTTGTTGCAGATGCCTTGTATTCAGAAAAGTGGGTGGGGACCACGATTGAAATGCTGGGGCTTTTTGTGTGGGCCTTTGGTGTTGATATCAGCAGCGAAGCCGTGATGAACGCGGCCAGGAAGATTGCCCCCAAAGGGGGCTGATTGATTTAAGGCCGAAGGAGTCAGCCTGCCGCAAGCCCTCCAGCCAAGCGAAGTCATAGTGCTGCTGGAGGTTTGGCTCTCAAGGTATGCACAAGTGATCGTAGGCGACGAATCGTCACCCCGGTGGAGATGTGATGTCTTGGGCCATCCGTATGTAAAAAAGCTAAAGAACGGTTCATTTGTGCACCAAAGCAGAGAATCATCGCAAAACATTGGTGTTGTTGAGGGACGGGGGTTTTCTGGTTGAGGATTGGGCGTTAGACTCCCCCGCTTCGATTCGGCCGGGCTCAGAGTCTCTATTTCAGTGAAGTGGATGATTGAGGCGTGCCGATGTGGGTTCGATATAACTCAACAATCCTCCATATTCGTGTTCAGGATCCGGAAAAATGGCAAAGACGAATCGCAAACTGAATAAAGCCAATCACGGTGCTCGCCCGGCGAGCTCAAAAGGTCGACGCCTGAAGCGCAAGCACGTGAAGCTGTCATAAGCCTCACCTTAAGGCGTCTGACGCCGGTTGCATTCAGATTTGTGGCCGTATGAAGGTCACAGTTGGAAAAAAGAGAGCCTGTTCCGTAGTTCGGAGCAGGCTTTTTTTATTGGGGCTTGAGCCATTCACCAGATTTGCCGACGACAGGCAAACAACCGGCTCGAGTCAGGTTATCCGGCCGCTGTTGGAGCGGTCCTGCATCTAGCGTAAGGCAGTCTCGACGCCTGCCGCAGCCCTTGTATACTCCCAAACGCCTGTCGCAGAATGATTTGTTTGGGCTGACGATGAAAACGATCAGCTCTTCCTGACCAGATCAGTCGAAGTCGCGAACGTATTCGAAGGAATCGCCATGGCCGAGAAACTGGCCCAGATGTCTATCCACGAGAAGCTCACACGCCTTGCCAGAAATCTTTGGTGGAGTTGGGATCCGGAAGTGACTGATGTGTTTCGGTTGATTGATCCGGAACTCTGGGAAAAGGTCAACCACAATCCTGTTCTGTTGCTGAAAGAGTATTCCTCGGACAGGCTCGAAGAGCGTGCGCGAGAGGCAGTTCTGCATACTCGCATTCATTGGTCCTATCGGCGATTTCAGGAGTATCTGACGGCGCAGACGACCTGGGGGTCGACTCATGCCGGGATTCTTGGCCAGGGGCCAGTGGCCTATTTCTCCGCTGAGTTTGGAATTCATGAGTCACTGCCGATCTACTCGGGGGGATTAGGAGTCCTCGCGGGCGACCATTTGAAGAGTGCTTCGGACCTGGGGCTGCCACTGGTCGGAATCGGTCTCTTTTATCATGAAGGTTATTTTACTCAGGCAATCGATGCTGGTGGATGGCAGCGAGAGACTTATCCTCGACTGGAGGCCGTCGCGCTGCCATTAGCGCCTGCGACGAATGCTGATGGTCCGATTGTTGTGACTGTAGATACTCGCACCGGCCCAATTCATGCGCGCGTGTTGCATTTGAATGTCGGACGAGTTCATCTCTATCTGTTGGACACAGATATCCCGTTGAACAATGACGCCGATCGAGCGTTGACTGCGCGGCTTTATGGAGGAGATCAGAGGACCCGCATTCGTCAGGAACTGCTGTTGGGTGTTGGCGGAGTCAAAGCTCTCAAGGCATTGGGGATTCT
>CAIJTV010000721.1:0-7380 GCA_903823635.1 uncultured Planctomycetaceae bacterium | reverse complement strand
TGGGTCTGTCAATGCGACGTAACCGCACAGCCGTTCGTTGTCGACAGGAACAATGATCTTTTCGCGAAAACCATGCAGTCGTCCGGCATTCTGCCTGACATCGTCTGGAATGGAGCCCGCATTCTTCGGCCAGTGATCAATCTGCAGGTGAGTGCGATCAGCAATGGCGGCAATACAATCGAAGCTGAGGTAGCGTCCAAAAACGACAGCGCCACGTACAAGACTTTTGCGATCCGTTGTCGTAATCGGACGTGAAGCCAGCAGCATTGCCCCGCGCGATGTCAGTGCAACCCCTGTGAAGTCATCATCAATGGTTCGGAATCGCTGCAGCCCATTGACGGGATTTAAGACAAAAGAAAACAGATCGGGGACTTCGAGGTAGGTGCCGCTCTTGTGATCAAAGCACTTCCCCCAGATGACTTCATTCTGCGTATTCAGAAAGCAGAGGAAATCGGTATCCGTATTTGTGAACGTTTGGTCGACCAGATTTGCCTGCTGAAACGTCTCATTGCGATCGGTGGCGAATTTATAGGTGTCGTCCCATGCGCCCCAGTCGTTGGCCCGCTTGGAAAGGATCTGAAGTTCGTTCTCGATCGCATCGAGAAATCGTTCGACATCTTTCTCCGCCTGTTCATTCTCCAGCTGATCGAATGCTGGTAAAAGCACGGCTGAGTAAGCCAGCCATTTCATGCACAGAAACGGAACAGCGAGGCAGAGCAGCAGTAACGAGATCTGTGACCTGATCCTCATGATTCCCCCATAGCACGCTGTAAACATCAAGATGTGGGGGTCATGGGTTCTTGCAACACCTTGCACCCGCGGCGTCACTATCGGGCAATTCGGAGAGGACTTACCCAGCCCTCGCTGAAAAGCGGGATATACCTACCTGGGGTGAAATGTGCATAACAGCCGTTCAGGAGGTCCCTGGCGATAACGCGATGCGAAGATGTCACATCCGCGATGACTTGAGTTTCATGTACAGTCGTTGCACTTCGCGCATACAGCAACGGCCGTCGACGGCAACAGCCTGACAGCGAGCCTCCGGAGACTGGGATCGAGTCAGCAAGGCTCTGATTCTGAGCGGCTGCGACTCGTCGGCGTCATCCTCAACATCCTGCAGAGTGAATCCGAAGCACGCGCAAATCGGGGCGTTGGGATCATAAGGGTAGACGGGAGTCAGGAGTTCGACGGCTCGCACAGTCTGTTCAAACATATTGTAGTAGACAACTTCGCAAGCCGCATTGGAGCAGCACCACGCGGCATTTTTCATCTGATCCTGCAGCGGAGCCGGAACGTAAAGCTCAATGGGGCCATTACCGACGGTTGTGCCCGCAGAGCCACAGCGAGGGCAGGTGACTCGAGCATCAGCATCGGGCTCTCGGACAAATGCTTTATTCATTTGCATGGACCGCACGAAAGAAGACACCGGCAGGAGAGCACCGTCTCGGTCAGAACTTATGCCCTTCCTGCGGGCCGTCTTTTGTGAAGGTCAGGATTTCCGGCCCGTCTTCTGTCATCAGGATTGTGTGTTCAAACTGAGCCGACAGCGCCCCGTCGATTGTGCGTACAGTCCACTTGTCTTTTTTGTCGACACGTGTTTGCCACGAGCCAATATTCAGCATCGGTTCGATGGTGAAGCAAGTCCCGGGACGCAGGAGATCTCGATTTGACTTCAGCGTTGGGAAATGCGGAACACCGGGTTCCTGATGAAAATCGCGACCGATTCCGTGACCCTGATACTCACGCACTACTGAGTAACCAGCCTTGGTTGCAAACGTCTGAATCGCTCGACCAATCTCCGTGACGGTTCCGCCCGGACGTGCTGCGTGAATGCCGACGAACAATGCATCGTAAGTCGACTGCACCAGCCGACGAGCACTGTTGCTCACGTTGCCGATCATGAAGGTTTCGGATTGGTCACCGTACCAGCCGTTCACAATCGTCGTGATGTCGACATTTACGATGTCGCCATCCTTCAGAGGTCGAGTATTCGGGATTCCGTGGCAGACGACTTCATTGATGCTGGTGCAGATTGTCTTGGGATAACCAAGATAGCCCACGCAGGCCGGCACGTGTCCGTGATCAAGAGTGTATTCGTTGGCCAGCTTATCAAGCTTCTCTGTTGAGACACCTTCTTTGACATGCGGGCGCAGAAAGTCCATCAACTGCGCATTGAATCGACCGGCTGCTCGCAGTCCTTCGCGTTCTTCTTCTTTCAGATAGAGCGGTATCGGGGTATTCTTCACAGCAGGCAAGAGGCAACATCCGAAGGCGTGGTGGAGAAAAACGGGGACTCACAAACAGGCGACAAATGGGTCTGATTCTCAAAGTATCCCCTGTGAGGAAGGGCGATTATTGTGCCCTGATCTGCTCTGTCAATCGGCGGACCACAATACTTATCGAATCCTCGGAATCTCCGGAACTCGCCCGACATCAAAAACCAGGGGTTATTCTGTGCGCGGCCATGATTGAAGCAATGATCTGAATGATTTATCCCGCGAACACTTGCCTTCAAATTTTGCGGCCCAAAGAATAACAGCCCGCAGCAGCAAAATGCCCATCTTGAGGGCGTTTTTTGCCAATTCCCGGCTCCATCGCCTTTCTGTTTTGACAGGCGATTGTGTTCAGGGATTCTGCCCCAGGGAAGTAAACCCAAACAATTCAGAGTCGAGGTCCATCAGGGGACGATTTCTGTTCCTACGCCCGTATCGGAATAGATCTCCAGCAGCACAGAATGCAGCATGGACGCATCGACTATGTGTACCTTTCGAACGCCGGCATCGAGCGATTCCAATGCGGCTTCGACCTTAGGCACCATTCCACCAGCGATCGTGCCGTCCGCAATCAATCCCCGCACCTGAGCGGCAGTTACGTGGGATAGCCGAGAGGTCGGATCCTTGATGTTGGTCAGGATCCCTGGGATATCACTGAGGAAAATAAGTTTCTCTGCGGAGAGTGCTCTGGCAACGGCGGCAGCGGCCGTGTCAGCATTGACGTTCAGTCGATGGCCCACAGAGCTGAGAGCGATGCTGGGAATGACGGGAATGGTGCCGGTCGAGCAGACTCGCACAAGCGTGTCGACATCCACCTCGGTCACGTGTCCAACGTGTCCGAGATCAACAGGATTCCCTTGATCATCCTTCAATGTCAGCTTCTCGGCCGTCAGGACATTTTCGGTGCCATAGTGCAAGCCCGTTGACCGAGCACCGTTGCGATTGATCTGGTCTACGACTGACTGGCAGATGTCTTCCACAAGTACTCGTGAAGCGATTTGCAAAGTCTGGCGATCAGTGTAGCGGCGGCCGGCGACAAAGCGGGCTTCAATTCCCGCCGCACTCATTGCAGCGCTGATGGATTTTCCGCCACCATGCACGATCACGGGTTTCATCCCCACCGTCGCCATAAAGACGACGTCAGTCAGTAGGCTGTTCACCGCAGCGACGTCATCCAGAGTGCTCCCGCCAAGTTTGACCACCACATAGCGACCTCGAAATCGCTGAATCCAGCTCAAGGCTTCAATCAGAACTTTGGCTTTGCGAATCGCTTCTTCCATCAGACTTTCACTATTCAGGCTATGAGGGGCGGGCAGACACTTTGATCGAGGAACTATTCCGGCGCGACCAGATGAAGGCCGGCACTGCAAAGAGAAACCGGTCGATTGCAATGAGATCGTGAAAACGCACGATTCTAGCCGGACCGCGCCAGGTTTCTATCGGCCAGAGCAAGCTGCCCACGGTTTCCCGCTGGGAATGCATGCCGATTGTACCGGACCTTTCATTGATGTGTTCGAGGGTTCTCGGAATGAAATGCCCCGAATTCCTTGCAAGTCTGGTGCGTCCCTGGACAATTGCCGAGCCTCGCAGTTCCATGGATGGTGATTTTGCTGCCTTCTCCTACCAGTGCCATACCCGGAAACAGGATCCGGTCCACTGCAACATGCAGACGCCCACTCGTCTGACCATGAGAGTGAAAGAGTTGACATGTCATCCCTGAACGCACCTGGCTCCTCAGGTTCATCTGCAACTGTCGGCGAAACCGCTGCTGAAGAAACCTATTCTCCTCAGCCGGGCACGTCCCATATGCCTGCCTGGACAGTAGGCGAACTTCCGGAAGCCCCTCGGTTTCAGTGGTCAAAGCTCGCTTTGATGCTCGGGCCAGGGCTGGTGATGGGCGGAGCTGCCATCGGTGGTGGCGAATGGCTGACGGGGCCGCTTGTCACCGCTCGTTATGGCGGGGCCATGCTGTGGCTGGCCACATTGAGCGTGATCTTTCAGGTCATCTACAACGTGGAGATCAGTCGCTACACACTGTACAGCGGCGAACCGATCTTCACCGGAAAATTTCGAATTGGTCCTCATCCGCTGTTCTGGCTGGGGCTCTACCTTGTCCTCGATTTTGGATCGGTCCTGCCATACCTCGCGTCGAACGCTGCGATTCCGGCCGCGACCATGATCCTTGGTCGGATTCCTGACACCGTTAACAACCCGGACCACAAATCACTGGTGCTGGGACTTGCGATTACGATCTTCGTGTCCGTGTTTATTCCTCTGACCATCGGAGGCAAAGTCTACAACTCCATCAAGGCGATGATGACTTTCAAACTCGTGTTTGTGCTCGGGCTGCTGGTGTACCTGGCGCTGGGCTATTCCGACGTTTCGACCTGGAAGGAAATTTGCTCCGGGTTCGTGAAGTTTGGCAACGTTCCGGTGATGCCCGTGGAAGATGTCAACAAAAATGGAAAACAGGATCTCTCTGAAGACCTGAATGGCAACGGTGTTCTTGATGTCGGTGAGGATCTAAATAAAGATGGGAAGCTTGATGTGGCAGAAGCGCCACATGGCCCGATCATTGATAATTTCTTTGTCGCGATGTCACAAGGTCGGGACGTTGCGTTCGACTGGACGCTGGTAGGCATTCTGGCGTCAATGGTTGCGATCTCAGGCAACGGCGGACTGACGAATACGCCGATCAGCTCATTTACCCGCGATCAGGGCTGGGGAATGGGCAAGTATGTAGGGGCCATCCCGAGTCTGGTCGGCGGACATGAGATTGAACTGTCGCATGCAGGTAAAGTGTTTCGAGTCACCAAAGAGTCAATGCAGCGATGGTTCGGCTGGATGGCTCATGTGCAGCGTGAACAGTATTTGGTCTGGCTGCCGGCTTGCTTCGTCGGACTGGCGTTGCCGAGCATGTTGTCGGTCCAGTTTTTGACTCGAGGGACCGTTCCCGCGAACAAATGGGAAGCAGCCAGCATGACGGCCGGCGGCGTCAGAGAAGCGGTGGGATCAACCTGGGGACAGACGTTCTGGTATTTGACCTTGTTCTGCGGACTACTGATTCTGGCGACAAGTATGGCGACGACCGCTGATGGGTTCCTGCGGCGCTGGGTCGATGTTTTCTGGACCGCCAGCAAGCGTCTGCAAAAATGGGACACGCGGCACATTGGACGGCTCTACTTTGGCGTTTTGTGCGCCTATTTTGCGCTGGGGCTGACAACATTGATCCTGTTCCAGAATGGCGAGACGCTGCTGACGACGGCAACCGGCATGTTTTACAACTATGCGTTAGGCTTCAGTTGCCTGCACACACTGGTGGTCAACACGACATTGTTGCCACAGGAGTTGCGGCCTCGATTGTGGCAGAGAATTTCTCTTGTGCTCGGGGCTGTCTTCTTCCTGACGATCGGAGTCCTGGCGACCTACTCTGCAGTGCCGAACCTTAAGGCAGAAGCCCAGAAGATGTTTGGCAGGAAAGCGGACGTAGTGGCCAAATGAGTCGCGGGAGACTTCAAACCTGCAGCGGCAGTTGAGTGGCACTGCGATGTGAGATCTGATCGCCACTTTTTTCAGTGAATTTGGTAGCGCGCAATCTCGGAGGGCTGACGCCCTGCCGCTCGCCTTATTGTCCGCGACGTTCGCGATAGTCCAACTGGCCTTGCCAGCCAAGTTTGCGATGGAGGGTTCCGTAATAGCTGTGTCCCGGCAGACGAATCAACTTCAAAGTCGGTTCCGCACGAGAGACTTCGACCACTTCGTTTGCGCCCAGAGGTCTGCGGATTTGTCCGTCGATGACGACCATCACTCCCGGTGGAGCGTCCTTGACCGACAGACGAAATATGCGGTCTGCCGAGTCCACGATCGGGCGAATGGTCAAGGTATGCGGGCAGATCGGCGTGATTGCAAAGACCTTGAGTTCCTGCCTTAGGATGGGACCACCGGCAGACAAATTGTGAGCCGTGGAGCCCACCGGAGTGCTGATGATGAGGCCGTCGCAACTGAATGTTGTCACATCCTCATCATCGATGCGAAGAGTAATATCCAGCATCTTCAAAGCACCGCCACAGGTCACGGTGACTTCATTGAGCCCAAGGTCGGTGACAATTGAGCCGTCGGCTTGATGATGGGAGCAGCGAAACATCAGGTGTTCAATGATGGAATACTGTCCGCGTTTTAAAGCCGGCAGCCCCTTCCGAAATTCTGCGGGACTGAGGTCCGTGAGGAAGCCCAGACGACCAAGATTGACGCCGATGATCGGCAATTGACGTTGTCCCAATTGCCGGCACCCACGGAGAATGCTGCCATCGCCACCCAGCACTACGACCATATCCGCAATGAGATCTTCGGGAATCTGTTCGTTCGCGGAGAAAACGCCCACGACCTCTACGTCACGCACTCCCGCCAGATAAGCTTTCAGATCGCTCCACGCGGAGAGAATGTCCGGTCGGTCGCTGCCGGTCAAAACAATGATTCTGAGCAAGTGCTGGTCTCTCATGCTTGTGACTTCATTCCAGAACGAAATTGCTCGTCCCCGTATCGCAAACGAGTTATAGACGCTCCGTTAATCACTCACCAGCGCAGGGGCAATTGGGCCAGGGATGAAGTTTATGATTGGCTGCGATGGCGTCCGCTGAATAGCGGCTTCAAAACGAAAAACCGCAGCGAAACACAAAGTCTCGCTGCGGTCTGTGATGTGAATTCAGAGGAAGGCTGTGGCCTTCACTGAAGTCAGATTAGTAGGTGATGATCGCGTCGATACCGAACACGGTCTGGTTGAACAGAGCCTCGTGGCCTGCTCCACCCGCACCGGTAGCACCTGGCGCCCACATGTGACGAACTTCAGGTCGAATAACAAGCTTGTCCATCGGAGTGATATTCACACCGTAGGTCATCGTGTTATAGGAAGTGCCGTCAGCTTTGTACCATTCCTGACGAGCACCAGCTTTGACCTTGTCGTTGATCGTGTAGAACACGTAGTTGATCAAACCGGTTGAGTTATCAGCTGTCGCTGTTCCATTACCGAAGTCGTAACCGAAGTCACTGGCACCGTTTGTGCCAAGGGTGTCGAACTGGTGCACGGTCTGCCAGTTGTCATCCCAGTTCT
>CAIJTV010000720.1:0-7470 GCA_903823635.1 uncultured Planctomycetaceae bacterium | reverse complement strand
TTGCCGGCTGAGGATCACGAACATGCACAGTGGCGATGGTTCCCGAAGGGCGAAGGTCGCGAATTCCAGTTCACCGAAACGTTGAAGCCGCTGGAAGGTCATCGCGAAAAGCTGACCATCCTCGGCGGTCTCTCTCATCCCAACGGACGTCGGATGGGAGCACACGACACGGCCGATACGTTTCTGACCGGCGCGTATTTGAACAACAAGAATCTGATCAACACGATTTCGGTTGATCAGCTGGCGGCTCAGTCAACAGGCGATCAGACGAGATTTTCATCGCTCGTGATGTCGACCGACGGCGGCACTGGGACTCCTCGTGGAGCACAAACGCTTTCCTTCGATCACAACGGCCGCGCGATCCCAGCGGAGAATCGTCCAAAGCGAGTTTTCGATATGCTGTTCGTCAGCAGCGACGAAGATGCCGCACGCCGACTGGCACTCAATAAGAGCGCGCTGGATGATTTGATGGAGGATGCCGCTTCGTTACGCCGGAAACTGAACGTATCTGATCAGCGCAGCCTGGACGAGTATCTGGAATCGGTGCGTGAAGCGGAACGACGAGTTGAAAAGGCAAGGCACTGGATTAACACGCCACTGCCGGTTGTTAAAGAGGATCACTTGAAGCTGGACATCACTCCGGATGAACCTCGAGCCTATGTGCAGACGATGTTTGAGCTGATCTATCTGGCGTTCAAAACTGATTCGACGCGTGTTGCGACGTACCAGATTGGCCGAGAAAACGGATTTGGAATCAGCGATCATCTGGCCCGAGCTGTCGGGTATACATTGGCCCATTCGCTGACTCATGAGACAAAGAATCCCGACGGATGGAAACGCCTGGGAATTTACTGCCAGTTCCTGAACGAAGAGTTTGCTCGATTCGTCACACGTCTACAGCAGACGCCGGAACCCGCCGGCAAGGGGAACATGTTGGAGAATACGCTCGTGTTCTTCGGATCTGCCTCCAGTGCCTTTCATCTGTCTCGCAACTATCCACTGGTTCTTGTTGGCGGGCAGAACATGGGGTTCCGTCATGGCCAGTACATCAACAACGCAGGGGCCGATCCTCAGGCCGGCGCCTGGGATGGTGGCACTGAACCGTGGCAGTTGGAAGTTAAGAAAGAAGACAAACCTCTCTCGAACGTCTTTGCCACCATGCTGCGGCAACTGGATGTACCGACTGAGACGTTTGCGGACAGTGACGGTCTGGTCAAAGAGTTACTGAGTGATCCGGCGTGATTAAATATTGCCTTTAAAAAATAGATCCGGAGTTGCTCCGTGTCAGCCGACTCATCAACCTGTGGAGGACGAGCGAGAACTGGCCGCTCTTTGGCACAAACTGTGCAGCAGTGCAGCGGTAGCAACTTTAAGCGTTTAAGAAAAAGGCAATTGCACATTTTATGGTCGACAATGATCAACTTCACCGCGACATGTGTCTTCTGGAGGAATTGCTGGAACATGTTGTTGCGAAGGATGAGGGAATTGAAGCCGTTCAATTGGTTTCCGAGATTCGCCAGTTAGCTCGCGACCGTCGAGCCAATGTGCCAGGCGCGGAAACAGTTCTGGCCAAAAAAATTCAGGGCCTGAGTGAAGATCAAGTTCGCCTGGTAGCGCGTTCCCTGAGCATCTTCTTTGATCTGGCCAACCTTGCTGAAGATCGCCAACGAGTTCGTGTGCTGCGTCATCGAGAGCAGGCCCGCCATCCGGATCCGATCAGTGAATCAATTGGCGCGTCAATTCAACAGTTGAAAGCGGCGGGCTTCGACGCAGAAGGAGTTCAGCAGGCGTTGAATCTCCTTGATGTCGAATTGGTCTTCACGGCTCATCCCAGCGAAGCAAAGCGGCGCTCGATTCGCTCCAAGCTGCGCCGCATGCGCCATTGTCTGGTGGAGATGGATCGACAGGATCTTCTGCCGCGCGAGCGGGACGGTGTGCGATCTCGACTGGCGGCCGAATTGACAGTTTTGTGGCAGACTGAGTTCCTGCGTCCGATGAGACCGTCGGTGCTGGAAGAAGTTGAGCGCGGTCTTTCGATCATGCCACGTTTGTGGGAAGTTGTTCCCGAGATCTACCAATCTCTCCGCATGGCGCTGGCCAGAGAGTTTCCTCAGTTCGAATTCACGATTCCCCGCTTCCTGCGCTTTGGTTCGTGGATGGGTGGTGACCGCGATGGGCATCCGGGAGTCACCTGGGATATTACCGAACGTACTTTAATCTGGCTCCGTGATACGGCCATTGATCGACATCTTGACTGGTGCCACAGGTTGTACGATTTTCTGTCTGTGTCACGCAATGAAGTGACTCTGAAGAACGATCTCCCCAATGCATTGTCGATCGCTGAAACTCGGTGGCCGGAGTTTGCAGAAACACTCGCCCGAGTCGCACCGCATGAGATCTATCGACGATGGATCCGACTGATTGAATGGCGACTGAAACAATCCCGCTGCATCAGCATGTCGCAGCCTGCTCTGGACGGGGCGTACTGCGACGGTCATGAACTGGAACACGATGTCGACGCGTTGATTGTCAGTCTGCGACAATGTCATGGTCAGCAGGCGCTGGCTGCAGAAGTTCAGCGTTGGTTTGATCTGACGCGAGTCTTCGGGCTGAATCTGACTCGACTGGATGTTCGCCAGGATGCCGGGCGTTATCGAGAAGTCATGACAGAATTGCTGAGGGTGACTGGCGACTGTGCCGACTTTGCGACACTCAGTGAACCGGAGCGTCAGGCGGTGCTGATCCGGAGCATGGGAACAGCGAAGCCTCTTGACGAATCGACGTTGGCGCCGCTGACACTCGAAACACTCTCCTTGTTTCGGATGCTGCTGCAGGCCATTATGCGATTTGGACCAAACTGTGTGGGCGGTCATATCATCAGCATGACTCGCTGGCCATCTGACATGTTGACGGTGCTCTGGCTGTGGCGCCGCGCTTGTTCGGAGTTACAGGTATCCGGGGCGGCGACAACGACAGTGCCAACGCACGCGTTGCGAATCATCCCATTGTTCGAAAAAATTGGCGATCTGAAGGCTGCTCCGGCAGTCATGTCAGACATTCTGGATCAGCCTGTTTTTGCGGAACATCTGAAGGCTCAGAACAACCGACAGATCGTGATGGTCGGTTATTCCGACAGCACGAAAGACGGCGGCTATCTGGCAGCCTGTTGTGGGCTTGACCGAGCACAGGACCTGTTGCATCAGGTCGCAGCGGCACGCGGAATTCGCATGACATTTTTCCACGGTCGAGGTGGCTCCCTGGGACGTGGTGGCGGTCCGGCTGCACGCGGGATACTTTCATTGCCGCCGGATGCGTTGGGTGGTTCTTTGCGACTCACGGAGCAAGGGGAAGTTCTCGCCGAGCGATACGATGATACTCAGGTGGCCTATCGTCATCTGGAACAGGTTACTTTTGCCACGCTCGTCGCCAGCAATGTTCCTCGCCCGGTTGTCCATGCCGAATGGCGCGAGTTGATGGAATCACTGGCTGAGCAGTCCCTGAAGGCGTATCGACAGTTGGTCGATACGCCGGGCTTTATTGAATTCTTCGGCGAGGCGACACCGATCGAAGAAATCGAAAACCTGCCGATCGCGTCACGGCCTTCTCGTCGAACAGGCCAGCGAACTCTGAATGACCTGCGAGCCATTCCGTGGGTCTTCGCATGGACTCAGAATCGATGCCTGATTCCCGCATGGTATGGACTGGGGACAGCCTTATCGGAAGTGAAGTACAGTAATCGTTCGGGCTGGCAACGCATTCTGGAAATGTATCGTCAATGGCCATTCTTTCAGGCCACGATCGATAACGCAGCGACCGCATTGGCAAAGACCGACATGTACGTTGGCCAGTGCTATTCAGAATTGTGCAGCGATGAAGAGCAGCGCGGACAGATCTGGAAGCTGATCGCCAGCGAACGAGATCGGTCCCGTCAGACGATTTTGGATCTTGTGGGCGGTTCAGAATTGCTTGCGACAACGCCTTGGTTTCAGGGATCGATCGAAGTGCGAAACCCGGATATCGACCCGCTGAATCTGATCCAGATTGAGCTGCTGCGAAGGCGCCGAAAGCTGGACAGCGCAGTAGATGAAAGCGATCTTCAACGATTACGAGATCTCTTAAGGCTGTCGGTTCAGGGAATCGCCGCCGGTATGCGCACCACTGGATGATTGCGGCTGGATGATCCCGGCAATGAGGGCATTGCCGGGATTGGGCATCGGAACGGAGCACCAGTTGTCAGGAACTGACTAACTCGGCAGAATGCGGCTTGTAGAGCCGTGCAGGGCCAAGGACTGTCGCGAATTCCGAGCTGACCTATCCTTCATAAGCGTTTGTCTCCCTGTTTGTAAACAGGTTGAGGCGACAGGACCTTTCGGCCGAATTGATCATCCGGAGATTTCTCCAACCGTATATTTTTGGCAAAGAAATTCGTTATGCAGGATCCCAGAATTGACCGCCTTGCTCAGGTCTTGATTCATCATAGCTGTCGGCTGCAGCCGGGGCAGAAAGTTCTAATCGAGGCGTTTGATCTGCCCGAGCCCAATCTGATCTGCCGCCTGATTGAAGAAGCCTATCGTGTCGGCGCGACGCCGATCGTGTCGATAAAGAACAACGCCGTGCTGCGCAGTCTATATCGAGGAGCAACGGCCGAAAGCATGTCGCTGGCGGGAAAGTTCGAAGCGGCCGTAATGACCGAGATGAGTGCGTACATTGGCATTCGCGGATCAGCGAATTCCAATGAATTCTCCGATGTCGCCGGGACCAGTATGGATCTCTATCAGCAGCATTGGTGGCAGCCGGTTCATGTGCAGATCCGCGTCCCGAAAACTCGCTGGGTCGTCCTGCGGTATCCGACTCCATCGATGGCTCAGGCGGCCAGCAAAAGCTGCGAACAATTCGAAGATTTTTACTTTGACGTCTGCACCGCTGACTATGCAAAAATGGCGAAGGATCTGTTGCCGTTGAAAGCTCGCATGGAAGCTGCCGACCAGGTCCACATCACGGCTCCGGGTACTGATCTTCGTTTCTCCATCAAAGACATTCCGGTTATTCCGTGTGCTGGCGAATCGAATATTCCTGACGGCGAATGCTTTACGGCTCCCGTCCGAAACAGCGTCAATGGAACGATCCTGTTTAACACGTCATCGCGCTACCAGGGAACCGTGTTTGATGGAATTCGCTTCGAACTAAAGGATGGCAAGATCATCAACGCCACGTGTCGAAATGCTCCGGAACGGCTGAACCAGGTGCTCGATTCCGATGAGGGCGCTCGTTACATCGGCGAATGGTCTTTCGGGACGAATAATCGAATTCTGCATCCAATGCTGGACACGTTGTTTGATGAAAAGATTGGCGGATCATTCCACTTCACGCCGGGCAATGCTTACGAAGAAGCCGACAACGGCAATCGCAGTCGAGTTCACTGGGACCTTGTTCTGATTCAGCGGGCCGACTACGGCGGCGGTGAAATCTGGTTCGACGGAGAGCTGATTCGCAAAGACGGTTTCTTCATCCCGAAGGATCTGCAGCCGCTCAATGAAGGCCTGCCTGAATAGCGGGGACCTTCACGCCACCGTCAGATACACACCTATCAATGCGACCAGAGTGCCGATGATCGCTCGGACTGTAATCTGATAGCCGTAGGCGATTCGTAGCATCGGCATCACGAACAGCGGCGTCGTGCACGTCAGTGTCAGAACGATTGCCAGATAGGAGTTCTTGTAGGCAATCTGACTCATCCAGATCCCCAGCCAGGGGCCGCAGATCACCGCTGGCAAATAAGATTTCAAGGCCGTCGGATCAAATGATTTGCGAGCCGTACTAACCAGTTGCCTCGTGATAATCGCAATGGCAATGCAACTGGCCGAAGCCACACAAACCCGAATCACAGTCGCTTCGAGCGGATCGCATCCGCCCGCGGAAAGTTTTTCGCTGCCGAATGTTCCGAGACGGCTGAAGGTTCCGCCGCATGCGTTGCACAAAGACGCCAGCAGTCCCATCGCGACGCCACGAGACATCGAAGCCGGAAAATGTCCGGGCGTCTCAGCCGCTGCTCCTCGTTCAGTGACAACAATCGCAATGCCGAACAACGTCAGCAGGATCCCGGAAATGCTGAGAAGCGACAGCGATTCCTGCAACACACTCCAGCCGATGATGGCTCCGAACAGAGGTGATGTCATCGACACGATCAGTGCGCGGCGAGGCCCCAGGATTTGCAGGCTGCGGAAATAGAACGTATCGCCAATCAGTATCCCAATGACGCTGCTGACGATGAGCAGCAGCCATGTGTTGCGATCTGCCGCAAACATGGATCGCCCGGCCAGGCTTGTGACGACGAACAGATGCACGCAAAGAATGATTGATGCCAGAAAGTTCTTGCCGAAGTTGATCTGCCACGCAGACAGTTTCGTTCGGCCATAAAACAAACTGGAGCACGCCCATAATGCGGCGGCTGTTAGTCCGGCGAGTTCTCCGATTCCGATGAGTCCGTTCACTGAACAAGAATCCCTTCAAACGGCGCTCAGAGCAAATTCGCTCTGAGCGTCGATCCGCAGCATTTATCGCGGCAGTTTCTGACTCTGACCGGTTTGCGACGCTTCATAGATCGCCAGGATGATCTCAACGCTTTTGCGTCCCTCCGCGCCGTCAACTCGAGGTTGTCGTCCGGTTTTGATCGCGTCCACAAAATCTTCAAGCTGCATTTGATGACCGACGAAAGAAATCGCCTTCGGATCCGAAGCACCACCGGAGGTTGCACTGCCCGCACCGAGCTTCGTTCGAAGCTCCGCGTCCTCAGGTTTTTCGTCGGCGAACTCCCAGCGCAGAATGGAATCCTGCTCCACAATCACTGTGCCGCGGCTGCCGTGAATCTCGGTCTTTTTCAACAAGCCTGGCCAGGCGGCTGTGGTGGCTTCCATCACGCCGATCGCTCCATTCGCAAACTTCAGGCAGGCAACACCCACGTCTTCCACTTCGATGCGTTCGTGAGCCAGTGTTCCCGTAAAGCCGGCGATCTCGGCCACGTCGCCCATCAGCCAGGACAACAGATCAACATTGTGAATCGCCTGATTCATGTAAGCTCCGCCGCCATCCAAAGCCCAGGTGCCTCTCCAGCCGCCGCCGTCATAATACTCCTGAGTTCTCCACCACTTTACATAAGTATCAGCCAGCGTGATTCGGCCGAAACGTCCGCCATCAATCGCAGCTTTCAACGCGACATTCGCGGCACTGAACCGTGATGGAAAAATCGTGCAGAGCTTTACGCCGTACTTAGTACACGCGTTGATGATGTCATCGCAGCGTTCCAGAGTAATCTCCAGAGGCTTCTCCACGACCACATGTTTTCCGGCCTTCGCTGCAGCAATCGCAGGATCTCGGTGAGCACCGCTGGGAGTGCAAATTGTGACAATCCCCACGTTGGGATCAGCCAGCAGCTCGTCCAGCGTCGAGTAGGCTTTGCATCCGTATTCAGCC
>CAIJTV010000719.1:0-4804 GCA_903823635.1 uncultured Planctomycetaceae bacterium | reverse complement strand
TGGCAACGATACAAAGAATCGCGTACGACAAAGCCTGAAGGGAAACAGACAGAAGCCTGACAGTTGATCGCGGGAGTCTTCTCATTGCCATATCCTTGAATTGGCCAGTATTCGACATCCGAGTCACCGGAATACGGCCAGAAGACGCAGAATATCAGTGTCAGGGAGTGGCGAGAATGCGAGTTTTCCTCGGGGAAATGCCTGCTATTATGTGGTGACCGAGCCGTATTCTATAATCCTGTCGGCTCGAATGATTGGCTTCACTGGCACCGTCAGCCCAATAGGCCCACGGTATTTCTGTCCCCTGAACCTCTCCTGAGGCGATAACTCGACTGCGTTTACTCAGGTTAACATGCTTCAATGAATTCGCCCATGACCGCAGATTTGCTCATTTCACCCCGATGGAAAGCTGAACATCTGGGATTTCCGATGCCTGATTCGGTCCATGCAGTCTCAGCATGCCTGCCACTGTGGGAACACAATATCCGGTACGAAGAGGGTGACGCCGAGGTCGTGTCGAAACTGAAGGCCGCATATCCTCGATTTTGCCTGCATCCATTCGTGCGACAGCTCTGTCGCCAGGTCTTTGGTTCAGATTCTTCCGGGCTGATTTTTCCAACCCGGAAGTCGGCCGAGCGGGCGCTTTGCTATGTGAAATGGCGAGGCGTGACAACCGCCTCGCTGGTCCCTGTTGCTGGCCAGCCATTCTGCGGAGTCGCCATCGATCCTAAAGAGTTCTCAACACTGAAGGAATACTGGCAACACGCCGGCGAAGTCATTTCCTCCCGCGGCGCGGAGATGGCTCTGCGCGGCGAACAAGTGACCTGTACTGCGACTCCGGCGCGCAATCAGATTCTGAATCGACTGGCCGAACTTCGAGGTTGCTCAAAAGAAGACCTGTGGATTTTCCCTTGCGGCATGGCGGCAATCGCAGCAGTGTGGCGAGCCGTTCGTCGATATGATCCCAATAGCCCCAGCGTGCAGTTCGGATTTCCCTATGTGGACACGCTAAAAATTCAGCAACGATTTGAGCCAGCGGCTTATCACTTCTATCCGATCGGAAATAGTACAGACATCGAAGCGTTGCGGACTCTTTTGAAGACCGAAAAAGTCAGTGCCGTATTCTGCGAGTCGCCGACAAATCCGCTGCTCACAACTCCGGACCTCGTGACTCTGCGCAGTCTCGCTGATGAATATGGCTTCGTCCTCGTCATCGATGACACTTTAGCCGCCTGCATCAATCAAAACGTGCTGCCCTATGCCGATGCCGTAGTCACGAGCCTGACCAAGTACTTCAGTGGCTACGGTGATGTGCTGGCCGGTTCTGTCATGCTGAACTCCGCTTCAAAGCATGCTGTCAGACTTCGCGGCGCACTGCGAGATGACTTTGAGGAAATGCTGATTGATGCGGACGCGGAAGTCCTTGAAAAAAATTCTCGCGATGTTCGAGAACGCGTTTCTGTGATTAACCGCAACGCAGAAATCCTGGCGAAACGACTGAGCCAACATCCGTTGGTTGATCGAGTTTACCACCCGAGCCTCAATGCGGACGTTTCTTCCAAGTCTGATGGATCGATATCAACCTTTGGGTATGGCGGACTTCTCTCTGTCGTTTTAAAGAACCCCTCAACGACTACGCCAATCGTGTTCGATCGTCTGGAAGTCTGCAAAGGCCCCAACCTGGGTACAAATTTTACTCTGTGCTGTCCTTACACAATTCTGGCGCATTACACAGAGCTGGACTTTGTTGAAGAGTGCGGCGTCAGCCGCTGGCTGCTGCGGATCAGTATTGGAATGGAACCGGTCGAAGAGCTCTGGCAGCGTTTCGAAAGAGCCTTCTCAACATTGCTCAACAATCAATCCGCCACCGGGCCTGCCCCGGTGGTCTAACGGCTTCAGCACCACTTGGGCCCTTAATTCTTCGCTCTTTCTTCCGCAACAACCGCAACTTGCAGGCTACAACTCGTGACTTGATTAGGCAACGAGAGTGGTGCAAAAAGCCGTTGAACCGCCGGGGCGAGCCCCGGTGGCGTGCC
Source organism: uncultured Planctomycetaceae bacterium (assembly GCA_903823635.1). Taxonomy (GTDB): domain Bacteria; phylum Planctomycetota; class Planctomycetia; order Planctomycetales; family Planctomycetaceae; genus SXXK01. The sequence continues at coordinate 2,768 of CAIJTV010000719.1, read as the reverse complement.
AGTCTTTGGCATACTGGCAACGGCCCCTCACAACGCCTGCTTCACAGCATCATTCAGCAGACCGACGTACATCATCGCGATTCGGAAGATAAAGAAGATCACAATCCCGGCGACACCAGCCCAGATGACGCCGCTGAAGATGGCCGTCATACGATGCATCGCCCGATGAGCATCGTCTTCAAACAGATGACTCATGCGATCCAGTTGTTCGGGCACAGTACCGGTTTCCTCTGCGGTCGCCACAAACTGCAGATATTCATTCGGAAACAACTTCGAAGCCGTTAACGCATCAGCCAACGTCTCCCCTTCAGCCAGTTCCTGCCAGATCAGTGGCTGGGCCATCTGAAATGCTCCGTTGCTGGTGGCCTTCAGGCTGCATTCGAGCGATGGCTTAATTGACATCCCTGCCTGCTGTGTCAGCGCGAAGCACCAGGAGAAACGAGAAATCGCAAACGAACGCATGCAAGGGCCGATCACCGGCAGGCCAAGCAAAACAGGATGCAACGCAACCTGCCACGCGGTGCTGCGATTGGCCATTTTCCAGACAACGAATCCTGCAACGGCCGCACCAAACCAACCGAGAAACCAAACCCCGGCGCCAGTGGCTCCATACAAGCCAAATCCCAGCACATCAAACGGCTTGCCATTATCGGCAGTTGGCAGGATCCCCAGAATGAACACCAACAATCCAATAATGCCGATTGCCGCCACCAACTGAATCACTGGCCACGCAATGGCCGCGCGGAAATCTTTGACCTGCTTGATGCGAGAGTCATAGTATTTCGCCAGAGCATTGAAGACTTCGGGAACAGAACCAGTCTGCTCACCGACGTTGACAAGATCTCGAAACAAGGGCGGGAATAGTTCGCCCTCTCTTTCGAATGCTTCGCACAAAGTGCGACCACTGGCCACACTGACAACAACGTTCTCGATCGCTCCTGCCATGCGCCGATCGGCGGATTGCCGCGAAGAAGTCTGCAGAGACTTCCGCACCTCAACGCCGGCCTCCATCATTCGCGACATCGAACGACTGAAGGCCGCCAGGGCAGTCCAGGAAAGTTGAGGATTGGTCAGCATAGGAATTCGCAACCATGTCGGGTCGGTCAAAAGACGGGGTCCGGAGAATTTGAGTCATTGTCCGCAACTGAAACCACAGACCCCTTTTCTGAGCTCCACACCAAAACTCATCGAGAGACTGTTAGCTGATTTTTGTCTCAATGTTTCAGCTTGTGACTCAGATTGTAGAACGAAAGCCCGCCCGGAAACGACTCAGTCGTCACTTTCCATAGACAATCCTGTCGCAAACCACGGATAAATCGCAGGAACCACGAGCGATGTCAGCAACGTCGATGTGATCAACCCACCAATCACCACGCTGGCCAGTGGACGCTGCATTTCTGCTCCGTCGCTGGAAGAGAGCGCCATCGGCAGAAATCCCAGGCTGGCAACCAAAGCCGTCATCAGCACCGGGCGAAGGCGCGACAACGCTGTCTCTCGAGTCGCTTCCGGTAGAGGCATCCCGGATTTCCTCAGGATCTCCGCGGCACTGACCCAGACCAAACCATTCAACACCGCAACGCCAAACAGTGCGATGAATCCCACACCCGCCGAAATACTGAACGGCATATCACGCAACTGGAGGGCAAAGATGCCACCGCTTGCGGCCATCGGCACTGCCATAAAGATCAACAGAGCCAGACGCGTCGACTTAAACGACGTGTACAGCAAAAGGAAAATCATGAGCAGCACAACAGGCGTGATCAGAATCAAACGCTTGCTGGCCGACTGCAAGTTCTCAAAATCGCCGCCCCAGCGAATCTCATAGCCAGTGGGCATTGGAACAACCTTACCCACAGCCTTTTGCGCATCTTCCACGAACCCCGCCACGTCTCGCCCACGTACGTTGGCCGATACGAATGTACGACGACGGTTGGATTCATGCTCGACAGACGGTGGAGTTTCCTCAATACGAATGTCTGCCAGCTCATCAAGCGGAACTGGCTTGCCACCAGCTTCCGCAACAGGCAACTGCTTTAACCGTTCAATTTCAGATCGCCATTCATCTGGCAGCCGAACCTGAATCGGAAACCGTGCACGACCTTCGAAGATGATTCCAACCTGCCGCCCACCCATGGCTTCGACAACATCCATGACCTGCTGAGCTTCGATGCCATAACGCGCCATGGCCTGACGATCAGGAACAATGGTTATGGTCGTCAGATTGGCCTGATAGTCGGCCTTCACATCCACAGCTCCGGGAATAGTTTTCAGAGTATGTTCGATCTCCTTCGAAAGCCGAGCCAGCGTTGGCAAATCATCACCATAAAGCAATACGGCCACATCCGCTTTGACGCCGGCAACCAGCTCATCAACTCGCATTTCGATTGGCTGAGTAAACCCGAAGGTCACACCCGGCACGCGGCTGTTCAACACTTCCGACATTTCTTCAATCAGCTTTTCGCGAGTGATCCCGGGGCGCCATTCGTGATGATCCTTCAGCATGACCCAGACGTCCGTCTGATGCACGCCCATCACATCGTTAGCAATTTCCGGACGCCCGGTCTTGCAAAAGACCGTTTTCACTTCTTTATCAAACTTCATCAGCTCCGTTTCAATCTGCTGCGACATTCCAATCGCACCTTCCAGAGTCGCACTTGGAAGTCGCACGGCTTCGATCAGCAGGTCACCTTCTTCAAGCCGAGGCATGAATTCGCGGCCCAGATTCATTCCGACCGGTATACTGATCCCAAAGACGATCAGAGCAATGA
>CAIJTV010000718.1:0-4138 GCA_903823635.1 uncultured Planctomycetaceae bacterium | reverse complement strand
CCCGGGATAACTCGAGGATCGTCCTTCAACTTCAAGTCGCGTTTCCATTCTGCCTGAGCCGCCGGATTCGAATCCAGATACTCCTGCAGTTTCGACTCTGCATTGACCATCATTGTCCGAATCTTGAATGCCCCAAATCGAACACCATTACGGCCAATACGACCATGATGTCGAAAGAAGATCGGACCGGGTGATTTCAATTTGATCCAGGCGGCAATCACAATCAACATTGGAGCGCATGCGATCAGGATTGCGGTCGACAGCACGATATCAGAAAGCCTCTTAACGGCCTTCTGCAGCGGACACAACAATCGATCTCTGATATGAACACCAGTCAGTCCCGCGACATCGAATGACTCAACCCACAGAGAGGGAGTCTGCATGTTTGTCGACAGGACGACCAAGTTTGGAATCAAACTTCCCTGCCACAGGATTTCCTGAATTTTCGCTTCGCTCTTGTCAGAAACTGCGGCAATGACCCAGTGACAGCGATTACGGCGACAAATCTCAACGAGGTCTGACGTATTCCCGAGGAACTCAATGGGAACAGCTTCATCAGAAATCCAATACTCCCCGGGATTGTCGTCAACCATACCGACGGGCTTCAGTCCTCGCTGAGGCATACGGTCAAGGAATTCATAAACCAACTTACCCTGTCGACCATTGCCGACAATGATCACTTTCTCGCCCCACCAGCGACTCCGTGCGCAGGCTCTGCGGGCGGCAAAACGGAGGCATGGTCCAGCAATGAGAATAAGCGGAAATGCCACGAAAATCGTGACCACTTCATTAGTTGTGACCAATCCAACCAGACCGTTTAAGGCCACCAGAACAAGGAAGGATCCACTGATCGAGGAAATCTGATCTCTCAGCTCGCAAACGGGATTGATCCCCGACGCCGGGAAAAGCCCCAGGAAACTTCCCAGCATAAAGTGGCACAGACAAAGAGCAGCCAGGTTATTCCATAGCCCCGGATAGAAAACAGGAGCGTCCAAAAGCCAGTTCGCGGCTGAGGTCCCGAGCAAGTAACAAAGAACGAGAGCAACGAAATCACCAAACACGAGCGGCAAAGAGGTCAGAAAGACCTGACGGTACCTGAGAAATCCTGCAGCCTTAAACCGACCAGTCACCTCAGAGGCAACATCCAACCGCCGATCTGGAGTGTTTCCGGGGACCACGGTCTTCAACGTCGAAATCGCCTGAGTGCAGATCAGAGGTTGAATCAAATGAGACGGGGTACTCACTGAAATGCTCCTAACGTCGGTAACCAGCTGGCAGGACTGAGCATTCAAACTGAGCCGCTGCAGCATGGACGAAGATATACCTGCCCAAAGACCAAAGAAAAAGAAATTTCCGTCATCCGCGGTGATGCAACAAAAAAGTCTCAGAAGTCATTTCCAGGGCAATCAAACAAGTTATTGGCAAGATCCGTCGTCTAAAGTGTAAGAATCGCCAAAAGAATGCACGCCCGTACACACAAAAAATTGCACCTGACTGTTCACAGTATGAGTTCGGCATTCTGATCGGGTCAAATCGGTTCTGCCGCATTCACGAAGGTGAGACCTGACAACATTAGTCAGAAACCGTGCCATAAATTGCCCAGCCTGAGCAGTCGTAGGCAATGGGAGAGCCGTTAACCACGGATGGGATCGAAGAAAGTGGTAGATGTCAAGACTGCACGAGTCAGCATGGAGTAAATAGAACTAACAGGGGTCATGAAGAATCTGGGGAACAAGGGGCGATTATTCTTTCTGTTTCGCTTAGCACTAGCGGAAACTCCCCAACGCTTTTGAATTAATTGATACAGACGGAATCAGAGGCCCGATCAAAAGTCTCGGTTGTCCACAGAGAAACAGGAGTCTCTTCCATGCGGAACAAGGTTGTTCATCCAGGTTCGTGGCGTTCGTTCGCCCTTTTCCTCAGTCTCTCCGGTTGCACGGCCCTCTCTGACTGCAAGTATGAGACGGGGCAAAAGATTCGGACCAGCCAGGCTTGGCATGAGTTCGATGGCTGCAATCAGCAGTGCTTCACCAGCGACTATCGTGATGGCTGGAAACAGGGCTATTACGACGTGGCGACCGGTGGTGATGGCAGACCGCCAGTTGTGCCGCCAAAAAAGTACTGGAAGCCTCCTGTCTTCACCGAACATGACCCTTCTCGCCAGAACGAGTGGTACATTGGATATCAGGATGGAGCCTCATGTGCGAAGTCTCAACCAGACTACCACTATGTTCCAACATTCATGGCGCCGACCGTGCATTCGGCGGAATATGGTCATGAAACGGTGGAAGTGATTTCTCATGGCCAGCATTCACCTTCACCGGCCTTCGAACAGCCGATGCCGGACGCCATGGGGAATTCAGAGACACCTGCAGTTGATGCGGCTCCGGGACTAGCCTCCGCTGTAAATCCATCAGAGAACCTTGCAGTAACGCCTGAGGCCGCACCTGATGCCCCGAAGCCAAAGGCTGACGATTACGAAAAGGATCCTGAGCCATCAAGCACTGAGCTTGAAAAGACAGAGCCCTCTGCGACCCGGAGACTTGTCGCGGGATACAAGCGTCCAGCAGTGAATTATGTTGATCAGTTGGTGAGGAATGCTTCTCACAGTGCTGATCAGGAGCAGGTCGCAGGCGAATAGCTGGCGGTCTGACTGGGGCGATCTGTTTGATCATGCTCCCGGGAATGGATTACGGCGGCATGCGATGTGTCGCTCAGACGGCGCCGAGAACGGAATACTCATCGGGCCATCAGGAAAGTTCAGCACGGAATCAAGGACGAATACCATGAAAGATAAGTCATTAGCTGCCAGACTGCTGTCCAGAACTGTGGGCGGAATTCTTACGCTGAGTATGGCGTCGTCGGTGGGGTGTCATGCTATCACTGATATCCATGAATCGGTTCCAGCAAGCCGTCTTCCAAGACATCTTGCGGCGGAGCCAAAAGAAGGCCGCCAGGTGTTCCCATTCACCGCGCTGGGCCAGCAGAAGCCAATCTCCCATATCATCGGAGCCGGTGATCAACTGAGCGTCTATGTGTTTGGTGTGCTTCCACCGGGAACGGAAGACACTCCGATTCTGCAGCGAACTCAGCCAATCAATCAGCGGTATTATCCTCCGCACGGCAGTGTCGTCGGGGCAACAGCCGGGCTTCCAGTTCTGGTGGACCAGGACGGGTCGGTCGAGCTTCCTTTGGTTGGCCAGGTGCAACTGAGTGGGCTGACACTTCCTGAGGCGACCACGGCCGTGAAGAACGCCTATCGCGATAAGCAAATCACCAAGGAAGAAAGCGAACGCGTCATTGTTTCGCTCGTCACGGCACGAGTGCATCGTATTGTCGTGTTGCGAGAAGACACCCCGAATCCTGCTGTGCAGTTGGTGTCCCCCGGTCAGGTGGATCATATCCACAGAGGATCGGCTGACGTTGTCGACCTCCCGGTCTATGAGAACGACGTGCTGCATGCCCTGTCGGTAACTGGCGGTTTGCCTGGCACAGATGCTGCCCGCGAAATCTGGGTCTTCAAACGATCCGGCCTTGGTGATCCTCACGCAATCACATCATCAGAATTGCAGACGATGGCTGCATCTTATAATGAGAGCGATGAGACCAGCGGACAAGTGGTACGAATCCCTTTGACGGGATGTCCCGGAGAAGGAGCATCTTTCTCTGTGAAAGACGTCGTGGTCGAAGACGGGGACGTGGTGTATGTGCCTCGTCGGGAAGAATACTTTTATGTGGGTGGACTTGTCGCGGGTGCCAAGATCCCGCTTCCACGAGATCAGGACATTGACGTAATTGAGGCTGTCGCCCTGGCAAATGGTTCAGTGGGTGGCCCATTGGGACGTGACGGTCAGGTTCTGGCCGGAGGTTCGCCGGGGCAGATTATTCGACCTACTCGGGTCCTCATTCTACGAGAGCTACCGGATGGTCGCCAGTTGCCAATTCGAGTGGACCTTGCTCGAGCTATGGTGGACCAGAAAGAGCGTATCCTGATCCAGGCCAACGACGTCGTGATGCTGCAGTTCAAACCACATCAGACAGCGGTCAACTCTCTGGTAAACTGGTTCAACTTCAGCGTCCTGCTGAACTAATTACCGGCTGATCCGGTTTGGCACCAAGAAAAAAACGCGATGAAGGT
>CAIJTV010000717.1:0-5037 GCA_903823635.1 uncultured Planctomycetaceae bacterium | reverse complement strand
ATTAACAGCCCGCTGCTGGGTGAACAGGTCGAAATTCGCAGTCTTTATTCCACCTATGGGCTGACGGCTTCGGCGTCGTATGCGATTCGGTTTATCGTCGATGGTATCGCGGTAGACCAAACCGACCTGACATTTGGAGCCGCTACCGCTGCAGCCACCGAGAACTGGTTCGCCGATATGTTCCATGGCTACGCTGAATCGGGCAGCCATTCTGTTCAGGTCATTCTGGATCCGTTCAATCAGGTCGCCGAAACCAACGAAGCTGATAACTCACTGACATTCTCATACGCTCCTGTTCGAGCCACGAATCTGCCTCAGAAGCTGAGTCCCGTCGTTGAGGGTACTGCTGGTGTCGACTGGCGAGTGATGAACTTCGCAGATCTGGATCCTCGACCCGGCTTCCTGCGAGATTATCGCGGCGGCAAGTTTACTTACGATACTCCGACGTTTGGACACGACGCGCTCGACATCGGACTGGCCGATTTTTCTGCGGCTGATGAAGGGATGCCGGTCCTTGCCGCGGCCGATGGGATCGTAGAAGCCGTCAACGACGGAGCCTTTGACCGCAATAAGAGCTTTGCCTATCCAGAGCCACCCGCCAACTATGTCATCATCAATCTTGGAGACGGCTGGCGAGCCAAATACTGGCACCTGCGAAGAGATTCCGTTTCAGTGAAGGTCGGTGATTCGATTGCCGCCGGTGATTTTCTGGGCTGGACCGGCAGTTCAGGCTTTTCCACCGGACCCCATGTCCATTTTGAGCTGACGTACAAGAACCATCCGGTCGAAACAATGCTGGATCCTGCGACGTTCTGGGTGACGCCGCCTCAATATCCGGCGGATTATCGACACGTGATCAAATCGGGCTTCTCAAGTAATGTCCCGACCCCTTCTGAGTGGACCGAGCAACCTCAGGACATCCGCACCTTCAAGCCTGGCAATCGCCTTTCTTTTTGGGTGATTGCCGGAGCGATGATGCCGGGAGATACTCGTACCGTCCGCCTCCAGCGGCCTGATGGCAGTCTGTTTCTGGATCAGACGAGTAACCCGGGAAGTACTTTCTTTCAGGTTTCTCAATGGGCTTATACGGTCACTCTTCCCACTACCAATGTAATGGGGACGTGGACTGCGACATGGCTCCAAAATGGCGTCGAGCTGACTCGACAGACTTTCACGGTTTCCAATACAGGTGTTCCGGAACTCCGAGTTGACCTTGGCAGTGAACTCATTCCCAGCGGACGATTTACTCCGATCGACTTTGGTGAGTCTCTTCCGGGTTCTGTCGGGCAAATCCGAACGTTTGATATTCGCAACTTTGGCTCTGCGTTGCTTTCACTGAATTCAGTCACAGTACCGACCGGTTATGAAGTCGTGAGTTATCCTGCGACTGTTCTGCAACCTGGTCAGTCCACGACGTTAACGGTTCGCCTCTCGACCACGGCTCAGGGATACTTTGCCGGTGAATTGCGTTTAGTGACCAATGATTCTGATGAGTCGCTGTACCGTATCTGGCTGGAAGGTATTGTCGCGCCAGCCGAAATTGGCACATTGATTCCCGGGCTGTCGGTAAGAAAGGCGGCTGAGGGGACGCGGCTTTTTGCCAATGTGCGTCGCACAGGAAATCTAACCTCGGCACTGACGGTTTCGCTGTTGGCTGATAAGACGGAACTTCTTTTACCATCAACAGTTACGATCCCTGCCGGAGCAGCATTCGTCAACTTTGAGGTCCAGGCTGTTCAGGATCTGACGACAGACAGTGAACAGCGAGTATCGTTGACAGCTTCTGCTGTCGGGCTGCGATCCGGACAAAATGAAGTTCACATTCTGGATGCTATTCCGGACATTCGAGTACCCGCTTCACCCAATATTATTGGTCCAACGAAAAGCGTTCTGAATAATCCTGTAACGATCTCCTGGACGCCCGTTTCGAATGCCTCCAGCTACGATGTCCGTGTCGATTTTCTGTCCGGAACAAAGCCCAATTTGGTCCGATCAACGGTGACACAGACTTCTCTTTCACTCGGCGGATTTCATGAACTGGGGCGTTATCGCGTCATGGTGCGAGCGAACCTTAGCAGCGGTGGTTCGACCGCCTTCAGCGCAGGTCATCTCTTTCGTGTCGACAGTCCGATCTTATTGACCCCGTTGGCTGAGGTTCAGGTGACTTCTCGCCCGGTGCTTTTCTGGAACACAGTACCGACGGCCGTTAGATATGAATTCCAGATCGAGGACATCCTCCGGCTGAAATACTTCGTGGCCTCTTCCTCCAGCAGCACCTCAACCAGCCTGACGTTTCCAAACCCTTTGCCGATGGGTATGTACGAAGTTCGAGTTCGTGCGATTGATGCTCTAAATGAGAAGACGTCCTGGTCACCAGCGCGTTCGTTCACTGTGGTCCCGGTTCCGTCACCGAGCCTGACTCCGCTGTCGACTTTCTACAGGACTCCTGCCCTGAGATGGTCGCCGGTGCTCGGTGCTCGAAGTTATGATGTTGTGCTTCGCGATCAGAGAACCGGTAAAACGATTTATCAGGCTTCTGAAGTGAGACGGACTGTCTGGACAACTCCGGAAAGTCTGCCTGTCGGAAACTACACCTGGCAAGTCCGTGCTTCTGCTGAGTATGACGTTAACAGTGCCTGGAGCCCTGTTCGCAACTTAACTATCGGTGGCCAGCCGCAAATGCTGACTCCCCTGAACTCTGCTGCGGGAAGTGTCACTTTTCATTGGGATCCCGTGCAGTTCGCTGATCGTTATGAACTGCGTGTTGTCAGCGAATCGGCGTTGCAGACGGATATCCTGCGTGTGAGCACGATCCTGGGAACTGCTAAAGAGATCACTCGAACACTTCCTGTCGGAGCTTATCGTGTTTGGCTACGTGCTTTCAGCCCCTATGGAGAAGCAAGTGCATGGAGTTTCGCTGTTCGCTTTGTCGTAAGCTGACTTTGACTCGGCCCCGCGCCCCGCTGCGGCTCGGGTCGAGTCACTCAAACAGCAGGCTTTCCAGCAGCTTCCGATGCCTCGGATCCGGAAAGACGGCTGCGATTTCCAAGGCAAGAAACGGGCTTGTGGCCGGGATTTTGACCAGATCTTTGACCGTCGTTACGACGCGATTGATGCCCCTGGATGCAGCTCGCTCAGCGATTTCTGTCAGATCTTCGTTCGTGTAATGATGGTGATCAGGAAACCACTGAGTCGCCTCAACACGCAACCCAGCTTTTCGACACGTTTCGGCGAACGCTTCGGGATTTCCGATGCCGCTAATCAGCATCACTGGCTGGTCGCTGACTTCTTCGACTGAATATCGACGACCATGGACATCGATCAGGCCTGAGGGACAAAACTCCACCCGACCTATTCGATTGGCCTGTTTCAACGCGATCTTTCGAACACGCTCTTCGATCGCTGCCAGCACTGATTCCGCGACCATATCCGATCTCGTTAACAACACCATATCCGCGCGTTTCAGAGCTGTCAGAGGTTCTCGCAACAATCCTCGCGGCAGTAGATGGTCATATCCAAACGGATTTGTGGCATCGATCAGTACTATGTCCAGTTCCCGATGAAGCTGTCGATGTTGGTATCCATCATCCATCACTATGGTGTCGATATCCGTCGTGCTGATCAGCTTGCGAGCTGCCGTAAATCGTGATGAATTCTGTTCGTGGGGCACTCCCGGACAGAGCCGTTCCAACACTCGCTTTTCGTCATTGGCCTGCCCGTCCACGGAACGATAACCACGGCTGATGATTCCTGGGATACGATCCTGTTGTTGCAGGATTTGCACGACCAGGGCCACGATCGGCGTCTTTCCGGTTCCTCCTGTGGTGAGATTTCCCACACTGATCACCGGAGCATTAACTCGACGAGGCTTGCGAATCCCAAAATCAAATCCTGCGTTTCGCAGTTCGATTGCCCCGCGATAAACGGGCTCCAGAATCGTGAGCCCAAGCCGACCAATTCCTGCAAGAATTCCGTGCGTCTTTCCGCTGATCAGATTGAGGAAGCTTTGTTCGTTCAAGCGGTGGAACTCGATATTTTGAGCGTTTCTGGTGGGCTATTTGACGGGGAATCTTAGTGCTGGGTGATTGCTTGAGCCAGTATCTGGTCCGCTTCATGACTCCTTCACTTCTGACGTCGCTGGTAGATTCTCCGTCGTCTTTGGCCGATTCGGTCGGTTTTCGCCGGTTTTTCCCTGCTTTTACCCTACCTTAGGCACCTATGTGCTCTTGATCTTGCTGCTTTTTCCGGGTGAAAGTCGTTGCCATCTTGACTACGATGACCGGGCCGCTGCTTTTCTGCTCCCGCTATTTCGCTCGGATCTTCATGCCGTCTCCTTCCTCAGCTTCCGAAAAACCGTCTCCCGCATTTGCCCTGCGCAATATCGAGCTGCGTTTTAAAGGTGCGGAACGAGCGGTCTTTCAGAACCTCTGTTTGGATGTTGTTCAGGGAGAATTTCTGTCGATCGTCGGGCCTTCCGGTTGCGGCAAATCCACTCTGCTCAAGATGCTGGCCGGTTTGCTGATGCCGACAGGCGGAGAATTGAATCGACACTCGATCTCCGCGGAGTCCTCCCGTCGAATCGGTTTTGTTTTTCAGCACCCCACTCTTCTTCCGTGGAGGACAGCGGCTGAGAACCTGAAGTTGCCGCTTGAACTCGGCCCAGACGCTGGCTCAAGGCAATTGTCACGAACGGAGTGCGAAGATTTGCTGCTGCAAGTGGGACTGACTGCGGCCGATGCTGACAAACGACCATCTGAGCTCTCTGGTGGCATGCAAATGCGATTATCTCTGGCCCGTGCTCTCGCAACTGGCCCGGATATTCTCCTTCTTGATGAACCTTTTGCGGCCGTTGATGACCTGTTGCGATTGCGACTTCAGGAAGATGTCAGACGATTGTACGAGCAGAAAAATCTGACCACGATTTTGGTCACTCATAATCTGCATGAGGCGGTTTTTATGAGCGATCGAGTCGTCGTCCTGGGTGGCTCACCGTCTCGCGTTGTCGACGCCTTTACGGTCTCCGGGCCAAGGGAACGT
>CAIJTV010000716.1:0-6028 GCA_903823635.1 uncultured Planctomycetaceae bacterium | reverse complement strand
TGGCGATGTCGAATGTGTCGTTCAGATGAGGGTCGTTGATCAAGCCTTTCCAGCCGACGGTCGTGCGAGGTTTCTCGAAGTAAACTCGCATGACCACAAACAGCCGATCGCTCACTTCATCGGCCACAGCCTTCAGTTGGCGTGCGTACTCAAGAGCCATGTCGGTATTATGGATTGAACAGGGGCCCACGATCGCGATGACTCGCTTGTCGTTTCCGCGGAGGATGTTTTCTACCACACCTCGTGAGTCGGCCACGTGATCAGCGATGGCGGACGACACCGGAAACTCCTGCTTGAGTTCTGCCGGAGAAATCAGAGGAGACGTCCCGATGATGTTGACGTCCTGCAAAGGGCGAGCAGGAGCGGTTGGGTTCGCAGCGTTCATTCGTTTTACGGCCGGCTGGGCCATTTCCGGGAGTGTTCTGGGCAGGTGCCAGTCTGCAGGCTTCTCGGCCCGGTTTCTGGTTCAGGAAATTTCAGGGTTGTAGATTATCAAACATCCGGCCACATCATTCAACGGCATACTCCGAATTGGCCGGATGCGGAAAAATCCTCGGTATTCGTTCCGTCTGAACAGGTGACACAGGCAAAAAGAGTGACGTGGGGTGTAAAGTGCGGCTACACTCTCCGGTCTGGTTAACGGTCTGAACTCGAAGGGATTGAAAACACAATGAAGGAACCAGTCCCTGATGATCAGTCCCGGTTCGCTCAATGCGGCCTGATCGAAAATATCCTGATTTTGGCCGCAACGGCGGTGATCGCCGCCGCCGTGCTTCAGGCAGCACCTCTGCAAAGCGCGAACGATCGGTCTCGCTGGGCCACTGTCTGGTCGCTGGTCGAACGTCGTACGTTTCAGATTGATGAAATCGATGCGGTAGGAGCCTGGTCTACGATTGATAAAGTCCGGTATCGAACGTCCGAATCGGAACCGTGGCACTTTTATTCGTCCAAGCCTCCCCTGCTGTCCACCATGGTCGCGGGGTTATATGCGATTGAGCGAGCGATACTCGGCTACGGTCTGGTTCATCACACGGCTCTCGTGACGCGACTGCTGTTGCTCATCGTGAACGTGATCCCGTTCTATCTGTCATTGCGTTCGCTGCGAACATGCCTGCAGCTTTTGGACAGTGGTCTTTATGCAAGAATGTTTGTGCTGGCCGTCGCGGGTTTTGGGTCCATTCTGAATCCTTATCTTACGACCTTGAACAATCACACGCCGGCGGTTGCCTGCGCGATGTTTGCCATCACTGCGGCGGTAAGAATTCTTGTGTCTCGCAGCAGAACTCATTCTTCTGACAACAATGAAAGACCTTCAGAGCCACGGTCCCGGGACTTCGCATCGCTCGGGTTCTTCGCCGCGCTGACGTGCTGTTTTGAGCTGCCAGCCGCGCAAATGGGAGTGCTGGCATTTCTGCTCGCGGTCGTTATCTGCTCTCGCAAAACGGCGATCTGGTTCGTTCCGGCGGCCGCTGTCCCACTGCTCGCATTCTTTGTCACCAACTGGATGGCAACGGGAGGCGTCAAGCCGTTTTATGCGACTTATGGAACTGAAACTTACGTTTACGAGCACAACGGTATTCCGAGCTACTGGACGACCCCACGAGATCTCGATGCCAACACGGAATCAACGCCCGTCTATTTGTTTCACTGCATTCTGGGTCATCACGGACTCTTGTCGCTGACGCCGGTTCTGCTTGTTGCGGTCTGCGGGACTCTGCTGGCTCTTCTTCTGGCGCTGGGGAGGAAAGCAGAAAGCCGAAGCCTGCTGATTCTTGCCGGGGCGTTGATGACATTGGTTACTCTGGGGTTCTACCTGACTCGTACAGAGAACTACAACTACGGAGGCAACTCCGTCGGCCTGCGTTGGATGATGTGGCTGTCGCCGTTCTGGTGGATTGCGATGGTTCCGGCTCTGGAATCAATTCAACGCCGCAGTGTCCATGTTATCTGCGGCCTACTACTGGCCGGATCAATCGTATCCGTTAACTGGTCTGTCAATCGTCCGTGGAGACCTTCGTGGCTGTTCGAGCAAATGGAAGCCGCTGGCTGGATTCATTATCGCACGCCAGTCAAACCGTTTGATCCCGCGCGGTTTAGTGTGCTGGGCGAAATTCCAATTGTTCCGCAGGCAGCAATGTCATGGACCAGCAGTCGAGGCAAGAAGCTTCGGCTGCAAGTGTTCGGCGCGGATTCTGAAGCGATGCAACTGGCGGTTCAACTAACGCCGCCGGGCGAAGCGACGCGTTCGTTTGTGTTTGCTGCCAGCCGAAGTCGATTTCGCAATGGGCAGCGTTGGTTGAGTGTTCTTGAAGGACAGCCGGAAGGACAAGCCTCATCATCGCAACTGGCCGAGATCGAACGTCTGCTGCAGGGACTTCCAGCCATTCGCACATTCAACGCGGCGGGGCCGACGTGGATTCCTTCTCGCAAAGATTCAACCAAAGCGTGGAAGGTTGAACGAGCCGCGATAAGAGTCGTGATCGACGATCCGGCATTGGGAAAAATTTGGCATCGCTGCGATGTGCAGTATTGCGGCCAATTGCCATTTGGTGTTTTGCAATGGAAGACATCTGTCACAGCCGAAGCAACGAACGAACTGCTGGACACCGAGACATGGACCGCCGATCAGCATTAACCAACCTACGAATGTGCGGAATACTGCTCGGCAAATTCCAGCACGATGCCGTCGACAATCTGCTTTAGCATGTCCTTCGTCGCTTCCTTCAGAAACTTAAAGTTACTGCGGTTCAGCGACTCACGATTACGGATTGTGCCTTTTGTTGAGATCTCAACGATATGCGTATCATTGAATGGCCGCACCAGAACTTCGAGACGGCTGTACTCGTTCTTTGCGGTTCCTCGCCCCAGCTTGATGTCGTCGCGACTGATGCGTGCTCCCCAGCCTTTTTCATTCAGCACGGTGCTGTAATCAAAGCCAGGGAAATGATCACAGAGCTTCCGTAGGCAGTTTTCGATGTGCTCGGAAAGTTCATTGCGAAATTGCGAGTGTTTGAGCCGCATTTCCTCTTCGGTCGCGGCATCGGCTTCCTGCGATGCATCAACGGCGACGCGAGCCTGCTGGCCACGTTGAATTGCTTTCTGCAATCGATCTTCAAAGTCAGACATTTCGAAACTTTCGAGCATTCAGCCCTGAGAAATCCGGGCGATTAATACTTATCTAATTTACCAAATCCCGGACATTTAAGGCGACCAGCACCGCCGAGTTTCGCTGCCGTCCAAAGCGACGCTGCGCCTCATGCTGATCAATTCAAGGCCGACGTGCAACTGCGGAGTGCCTGCAAAGTCTTCAGACGAATCGAACATTTCTCGGCACAACCGTTATTCCCCCTTCTGAGATCGTCAAACCACGAGTAAGATCCTCAACAGGATCCACGCCAATGCGAGTTCCCTCGGGGATTGACACGCCTTTGTCGACAATGGCTCGTTCGATCACGCAGTGCCTCCCCACTTCAACACCTTCGAACAGTATGGAGTTCGTGACAGACGCAAAACTGTTGACGCGGACTCGCGGGGAAAAAATGCAGCGGTCGACTTTTCCACCGGAAATAATCGACCCGGAACAAATCAAACTGTCAGTTGCATATCCAATTCTTGGTTCGCTGGATTCGCGATCGTTGAATACGAATTTCGGAGGCGGCAATGGAGGCTGCCATGTTCGAATCGGCCAGTCTTGATCGTATAGGTTCAGCTGCGGCCGCACGGAGGTCAGATCCATGCTCGTTTCGTAGTAGGAGTCCAATGTTCCCACATCGCGCCAGTAGGCCGGACCGCCGGTTTCCGGATCTTCAAACGGCCACGCCATCACGCGACTGGAGTCGACAATCGAGGGGATAATATCTTTGCCAAAATCACGATTGCTGCCAGGTTCGTTGGCGTCAATGCAAAGCTGCTCAAACAGAAACTCCGTGTCGAACACATAGATGCCCATTGACGCCATACATTGTTCAGGACGACCGGGGATTGGATCCGGCTGTTCCGGCTTTTCACGAAATCGAACCACGCGACGATCTTCATCGACCTGCATGACTCCAAATCGACGACCTTCGTCGAGAGGGACTGGCAAACAGGCAATGCTGGCGTCGGCTCCTGACGCAATGTGGTCAGCGATGAACTTCGAATAGTCCATTCGATAGATATGATCGCCGCTCAGAATGACGATGTGCTTCGGGCGGACTTTTTCGATCGTGTAGATGTTCTGGTAAATGGCATCGGCCGTGCCCATGTACCAGTTTTCATCGACTCGTTGCTCAGGCGGTCGAACGCTGACAAATTCTCCCAGCTCTGCCGGAAGAAAGTGCCAGCCCAGTTCAATGTGCCGTTCGAGACTGGCGGCCTTATACTGAGTCATCACGAGGATTTTGCGAAGACCGCTGTTGAGGCAATTCGACAGCGTGAAGTCGATGATTCGGAAGCAGCCCCCGAACGGAACCGCAGGCTTGCTGCGATCTCGAGTTAACGGCTCCAGTCGCGATCCTTTGCCCCCGGCGAGCACGACAGCCAGCACATTCTGCATAAAACAGTCCTCCATTCCGATTCGATTAGTTTCGCTGATGTGCCCTATCGCTCGCAAGTGTGCGAACTCGACCGGCCAGAAAAATCTATGCGCACTATCGCGCGCTTCTGTGCTTAGTCTGCCGGAAACCATTCAGTTCGACATCAGCGGCATTCCATTTGCGTCGCCACAGAGACAATCTGACAATGCCCGAATTGGCCTCGGTGGAAGACTGTAGTGCTGAAGGGCCGGTTGCACAAAGTAGGGAGCGTTACTTTCGTGTCGGCAACAACGAACCCCATTACTGATACACCTCTTACTGATAGAATTATCAAGAAGTCTGAGGTCGTGGCTTCAGACGGTACTCGAGTCTCTCGTACGCTCGTCAACTTCTGGCTGGACACCTTTCTGCTGCTGGTATTTTGCCTGCATTCAATCTCGGCGGTCATTGTGCAGTTTGTCTTTCCACCCGGAGTTGCAGCGAAGGGCTGGACACTGTGGTCGATGAATTTTGGACAGTGGTGTAGTGTGCAGTTCTTTTTCCTCAGCGTACTGGCCTTCGGGATTGTGGTGCATGTCATGCTGCACTGGTCGTGGGTCTGCGGCGTGATTGCTCGTAAGTTACTCCATCAACGAGAACTGCCGGATGACGGTATCCGGACCGTCTATGGAGTTGGTCTGTTGATTCTGCTGCTGCTTTCCGGCGCCACAGTTGTCGGAATTGCAATGATGTCGATTAAGATGCCGCTGCAATAGTCAGCGGCCTGCTCGAAACCTCTGAAGGATTTACGTCCATGATTAAACTCGATCGAATTCTGGTCCCGACTGACTTCAGTACATTCAGCAGCCCGGCTCTGACCTACGGATGCGCCATGGCTGCTCGGTTCAATGCTGAACTCCATCTGCTGCATGTCGTTCCGGATCCCGCGATGCTTGTGCCGGAGGCTGCAGCCTTTTCTGTAGAGTCGATGGAAGCTCAGACTGAAGTGATGCGAGTCGACTCGATGAGATTGCTGAGTAAGCTTCCGGCAGATGGATGGAGCAACGACAAGCCGATTGTTCGAGAAGTCCGCATCGGGCCGGCCTTTATGGAGATCATCGACTACGCCCGCGAGCTGGACATCGACCTGATCGTGATAGGAACTCACGGGCGATCCGGTCTGATGCATGTGTTGATGGGGAGCGTTGCTGAACGCATCGTCCGAAAATCGCCATGCCCGGTGCTTACGGTAAAGCCTGAGGGGCACCAGTTTGTGATGCCTTAAGATGTGCTAAGCACAGGCTTTGGAAATATCCAGGGAATTCGTGGATATTGGGAAAGTCTTAAGAATTGACTCAAGTGCAACGCTAGGTAATCTCCCGGGACACCATGAATTCCTAGGGGATAAACACCATGATTTGCAACTGGAGTCGATGTGTCGCATTTGCGCAACTGTTAGCTTTTTGCTCGGCCAAATGTGACGCCGCTGTTGTCCACACCTGTAACTTGACTAACCTTGGAACCCCGGGCACGGG
>CAIJTV010000715.1:0-1917 GCA_903823635.1 uncultured Planctomycetaceae bacterium | reverse complement strand
GTTCCCCCAGCCAACATCCGCTGCCCCTGTAACTCCACAGGCAGCCACTCCTGAAACAACAGAAGCACCAAACCGTACGGTTCTGGTGTTCTCTCCTCGACCAGGAGCTCGTCAGTTACTCGCTGACGATGTTCGAAAGCGAGGAATGCAGGTTTGTGAAACGGACAGCCCGGATGCCATGCTGTTTCACTTGAGCCGTCAGGAATTTGCCTGCTGCATTATTGATGATGCAGATACGGTCTCACGAATTCAGGAAGTCAACGCAGCCATCCGCAGCCACTCCAAAGCGGCTCAGGTCATCTGCATCGTCGGCGAGGATTCTCGCTGGGGACGTGAAACTGTTCCAACCTTCGAATGCGAAGTGATGGAACGACCTTATTCAGCATCTCGCTTCGGCGCAGCTCTGCTGAACGCTCTCAAACGCGGCGAACTGATCCGCGAAAACGAAAAACTGCGACGTCAGTTGCTTAACCGCAACCTGATGGATCTGGTCGGCAGCACGCCCGCCATGCAGTCTCTGCGAGAATCCATCCGCATCGCTGCTGATGACGATCGAACTGTTCTGGTTCGCGGCGAACCAGGCAGCGGAACGACTCTGATTGCTGAAGGTCTGCATCGCTGCAGTCGCCGAGCTGGCAAGCCGTTCCTGCGAATCGACTGCAGTCTGCACTCTGTCGAAACTCTGGAGCATCAGCTTTTTGGTGATGCGACTCCGGATGGCTTCCCCGGCTATCTGAAGATGGGTGATGGCGGTTCGATCCTGCTCGACAATGTCGACACGGTTGCTTTGCCATTCCAGAAACGTCTGGCTCAGTTGCTGGAACAGCGAGCCGCCGCGGTACTTCACGGAACGATGGACGGACCCAATATTCGGTTCATTGCGGCAACGCACTGCGACCTGAATCGACTGGCCATGGAAGGCCGGTTCCGTGACGACCTGCTGCAACACCTGAGTGGAATCACGCTGCAGTCTCCACCACTGCGAGTCCGCACGAACGATATCCCGCTGCTGGTCGAACACTTCATCAGCCAGATCTCGCTGAAGGAAGGTCGCCCACCGCGACAGGTCAGTGCCGAAGCCGTTCGAGTTCTCGAGAGCCATCCGTGGCCAGGCAATGTTCGCGAACTGCAGAACGTTGTTGAACGCTGCTGCACTGTCGATGTGACAGAAATGATCGGTCCTGAAGATCTGCGACCATGGTTGCAGAACGACACGATCGAAGAAGGTGCCGAGTGTGTCGGTATGACACTGGCCGAGATGGAACGCAAGCTGATTGAATCAACATTCGCTCGCTGCAACGGCAACCGTGAGAAGACGGCTCAGATTCTGCAGATCGGTCTGCGAACGCTGTCCGGAAAGCTCAGAGAATACGGCTACCCTCCACGAGGCGGCCCCGGTTCAAACATCAAGCGACCTGTTGTTCCTGCAGCGATTGTTGCAGAACAGCGTCGAGCCGCCTGATACGAATCACTACGAAAAGAACCTCCCCCCCTCCAGAAAAGGGCGAGCTTTCCCCCGGAAGCTCGCTCTTTTCTTTTGCGCAGCGGAGTTCTGCCAGTCACGTTGCAAATCTCGCCAGCCCTGTCGGAGAAATCTCAATGTGCCGTTGTCTCATTGTGGTCTTTCTTTGCATTTCCAGCACGGCGTTTGCTCAAAGCAGTCGACAACCTACGCAGTTCCTCGCCCCCCGTGCCGCGGTCAGCACCAACGATATCATTGAACACGCTGATGACCCGGTGTCTTTGGAGCAGCCGCAGTTCTCATTCACGATTCGTCTATGGACAGCATCCGAACGACTCATAGAGGCAGTACTTGATCCGCCTGCGATCCAAAGGGACGAATCGCCCGTTGCACCTCCGTTTGAAGGCTGGGAGCCCCATTCCGCTGGAAAGACTTTGCAAATCCGGTCGTTTGAG
>CAIJTV010000714.1:0-2332 GCA_903823635.1 uncultured Planctomycetaceae bacterium | reverse complement strand
GAATGTGCGTGAAGTAAGCTTTCTTGTCGCCCGGTGCCAGAACAACCTGGCGGCTCAGGTTGTCAGTTGAAGCGCCATCCCAGGTCTGCTCCATCTTCCCATCTGCGGCGGAGACTTTTAAAAGTCGCGAGGTCAGATATTCCGTCACCAGCAGAAAGCTGTTGTCCGCGCTGATCGCCAGACCTCGCGGCATCTGGCCGGCGGACCATGTTGCATCGATCGTGCCGGTCTCCGAGTTGATCTTCAGAAGCTGCCCGGGATACTCGAGAGTTACAAACAGCGACTTGCCGTCGGAGTTACTGACGACACCATAGGGCTCATCGAACACGTCGATAGTTTTTGTGATCTCGCCTGTTTCGCCATTCAGGATGACGACCTTATCGTCGCCGTAGACACAGCAGGCCAGGTTTTTGGAACTGCCAATCCAGGCAACTCCTTCAGGGTGTGAACCAACGGGCGTTTCGTGAAGTACTGTCAGCCCGGGCCAGCTCATGATCGTGACGGAGCCACTATCACGATTGGAACACGCGACCATACTGCCGTCGCTGCTGAAATTCAGCAGTCCGGCAGACCGAGTTTGCGCCTGAGCCTCTGGCGCTTCCAGAATCGCAATGGCCAGGCAAACAAGAGCCGCCTGAAGAAATGATCGGGAGAGAGCCATGGAGGGATTCCGGTATGCGAACAATGGGGCGGGATCTTTGGTGACGGGCCGGCAGGCCAAAATGGTGTTATGGTCCCTGCCCTTCTTACACGGATGGTGTAGCAGAAGGCCATCGATGTCAACGTGCTGCAGGAAAACAACGCCCGTGCAGCTTCGGGGAGAAGGCTTTTCTTTTCAAAGCCGGGGATTCACACTGTGCAGCAACGTTTGAAATCGTTTTTGTGCGAGGCGATATCAGACTAGCAAATTAAACCACAGAGGTCGCAGAGAACACAGAGTTGAGTCATAACAGAGTTGAGCCATAGAGGTATTAAAAACCTGTTTGAACGCAGAGGTCGCTGAGGAGCGCAGAGAAAAGGCTGAAACGGCAGGGCGTGTTTCCGTAAGCGTTCAGGAAATTCCTTGTGATGACGTGGCTTCCTCTGTGCTCTCTGTGACCTCTGTGGTGAAAAACTTGCTGCCACAGAATCTGTTGGGTTTTCGGCGATTCCTACGCCAATACCCGCGTCCCGCTGCTTCCCTTCCTTTCGTTCCTGATCCAATCCCACTGGTTTCCTGGAGTGCTCATCAATGCTGCGTCAGATCCTGACTGGTCTTTTGCTGATAGCAATCTTTTCGCCGACGGCTCGTGCGGCCGATCAGCGTCGGAATGTGCTGTTCATTATCTCCGATGATCTGAACAACCTCCTGGGCTGTTACGGCGATCCCATGGTGAAGACGCCCAATATTGACCGACTTGCAGGTCGAGGCGTTCGATTCGACCGTGCCTACTGCGCGTTTCCGTTGTGTGGTCCCAGTCGCAATTCGATACTGACCGGGCTCTATCCCAACAGCACGGGCATTCAGACCAATGGCCTGGTTTTTCGTCAGACGATTCCCAACCAGTTGAGTATGTCTCAGACGTTTCGGCAGCAGGGATACTTCGCGGCTCGCATCGGAAAGTTGTATCACTACAACGTTCCGAACTCGATCGGCACCAATGGTCACGATGATCCGGGCTCATGGGAACTGGAACTGAACCCGGCCGGAGTGGACCGACTGGAAGAGCATCCGCATATCACAAGTCTGATCCCAAACCAGTTTGGCGGAACGCTCAGCTGGTATGCGTCGCCAAAAGGTGATGAGCATCATACGGATGCAATAATGGCCAAAGATGCGGACTGGGTTCTGGAGCGATGCTCGCGAGACAAGCAGCGTCCGTTCTTTCTGGCGGTTGGATTCTTTCGACCTCATACACCGTATGTTGCTCCTCAACGTCCATGGTTCGACATGTATGACGTCAATCAAATGCCGGTTGTGGAAGGAGTCGAAGAAGACCGCGCGGATATTCCGGAGGCCGGACTCGGCAGTCAGAAGAAAGAACAGAACACGATGACTGATGAGCAGCGGCGTCAGGCTCGCCAGGCTTACTACGCCAGCATCAGCTTTATGGATGCACAGGTTGGACGAGTCATCGAGTCACTGGATCGTCATGGTCTCGCCGAGAATACCGTGATCGTGTTTACCAGTGACCATGGTTATCACATGGGTGAGCATGGACTGTGGCAGAAAATGAGTTTGTTCGAAGAGAGTGCTCGCGTTCCGATGTTGATTGTTGCACCGGGAGCAGGCAGTGCCGGTGGAGTCGTTTCAGCCCCCGTTTCGCAGGTTGATTTGTTCCCGACGCTGGCT
>CAIJTV010000713.1:0-8874 GCA_903823635.1 uncultured Planctomycetaceae bacterium | reverse complement strand
CATCGCGGCAAAGCCATGAAGAAGATGCAGGTCTTATCACTGGCCAGTCTTGTCCGTTTGATGGACAGAGAATTGGGGCGGAACTAGCTCTCGCCTTAGGTTTCAGAAATCGCTGGTTTCAGACGCAGTGAATGTTTCAATTGTCGTGTGGCCGACTGGGGTGATCTGAAATCGAACGGCCCCGGATACGCTCGTCAGCAGCACGGAATCACGTCCGTAGTTTTTCTGAAGAGCATTCGCTTGCCGGTCGTCCTTTGCGCTGACAACGACGAAGGCTGGTTTGGTCTGATTCGCCAGAAGCCTCGTGTTTGATGCCGGGCTTCCGTGGTGTGGGCTGACAAGCAGGCTGCAGGTCGGAAGATTCGGCAATAACTGATCCTGTCCTGCTCCTTCCAGATCTCCCGGCAAACAGATCCGGTGTCCGAAGCAACTTATGATCGAAACCAGGCTAGAGGCGTTATCGGCGTAGTTCTCTGCACCTTCGGAGCTGGCCTGCAGAAAGTCAATCGTCGCGTTCGCAAACGAAACACGATCACCATGTTTTGCGATACTGCAGGGAATGCCTAAGGCCGACGCATCGTCAAGAACAGCTTGCACTTCAGGAGCTGCTGACCGGACAAACTCGCTGGTCAAGACTAATTGACCCACCGGAATGCGATCGAGCAGACTGGAAACGGCGTTGTAGTGATCGGCATCAGGGTGCGAGAGAATGATCGCGTTAATCTCACGATGTCCTCTCGTCCACAGAAAACGACTGATCAGATCGGCCGTTCGTTCGCCTCGATTCAGCGCGCCAGCGTCAAACAGCAGGACATGTCCATCCGGAGTTTCCACGACGGTCGCGTTCCCATGACCAACGCTCAGCACTGTGCATTCCAGATTTGGTGATTCGGGGCTGATGCAGACGTCGCGAAAGAGCAGGGTGACCAGTGCCAACAGAATGACTCGCAAGGTCTGCCGAGTCGATGACCGGGAGGCCAGCGCGGATGCGGTTAACAGGGAGTAGTAGGCCGGCAGAAACCAGGCAGGCAGATCAGGAATCGTGACAAAGCCCAGCCGGACATCTGCCGAGAAACTCACGGCGCTATTCAGAACAGTCAGACAAAGTCCGAATACTGTTCCCGGAATAATCGCCAAGGGAGGCACGGCCAATCCTGCGGCAATAAACACATAGCCGACGATCAGAGTGGCTGTCGTGAACGGAATCAGCAGCAGATTGATCAGCATCCCGGTCAGCGACACGACATGAAATTGAGTTGCCACCAGCGGAGCAGACAGCAATGTGACTGCCAGCATCTGCTGATAACTCCTGCCAAGCCATGTACGCAATCCGGAGTAAAACTCGCTGAACTTTTCCTGCCAAGTCAAAGCTTCCGGAGGAGCATCGTGGTCTTCACGAGCTGGCGTGCGTTCTGCCACCCAGCCCAGCGCGCCGACGCAGAGGAATGAAAGCCAGGCTCCGACGTCGAACGCGATACTGGGGTCAAAGATCAGCAGCACAATCGCCGTGACGCCGATCAGTGAGCCGATTCGCATTTCGCGAACGCAGATCTGTCCAAGCACATGCAGGGCAATGAAAACAGTTGATCGCATCACAGACGGACGCAGATCCGTCAGGAAGCAGTACAGCACGCAGACCAGACCAGCCAGCAAGAGCGACCGCGTTCTGGTAATAAGCAGCAGGTTCAGCAGACGGACGAGGAAAACATACAGGATCCCGACATGCAGTCCCGAGATGGCCAATAAATGCATCGTTCCGCTGGCAATGAAGTCTCGTTCCAGATCAGGTGTCAGATGGCCCCGGTTTCCCAACAATAGAGCCTCGGCCGTCGCACGATTTTTCGGAGAAAGATTGATCTTCAACGCCGCGACGGTCTGTTGCCGAAATGTGGTCAGCAAAGACTCCGGAGACCACCACTTCGTCTTTTGTACCCGGATGGCGGCCGCGTGTTTCACAAACAACATGGCCGAGATTCCGCTTCGTTGCAGATGACGCTGAAAGTTAAACTCACCGGGGTTCAACGGCGGTCGAGCGGTATCCAGTTCTGCCAACAATTCGACATGATCGCCCCATCTCAGCAGTGCTGTCGCGTCGCCTTCAACCAGGACACGGCAAAGTCCTCGGACCGCTAATGGCTCGTCAGAACGGCCAACACCTGATGCTCTTAGCAGAAAGAGTGTTCGAATTTGCTGGCTGCCGTTGGATCCGGACGGCCGGGAATCAACAACAGAATCCAAAGCCGGGATATTGGCGACAACTCCTGTGAGACGAATTGCGGAGTCCGTATCGATCTGTCGACTGGCAATTAGCTGAGCGATGTCGCGTCCATCTTCGGTGGAATCTCTGACGGCCTGTAACGATGCTCCCAGAGAGATAATCGCAAGAGCCAACGCGATGCCTTCGATTCTGCTAAATCGGCGGCGGGCCGCGATGTGAGCGATTACGGTCAGCAGACAGCATGCTGAGATGGCGAATACACTCCGAGCGCCCAGTCGATCGTTCAGCCATATTCCGCAGACCATAAGTCCGCTGATCGCCATAGCCCGAGGAATCTGAAAGCGTTTAATCTGCGCGCGAGGAGCAGAGGCTCGTGGAGATTCCGTTGTTTCGGGTGTCACGACTCTCGCCGACGATTATCCAGAATGGGTTGCAGTTCATCCACGAAGTCATGCACGTCCTGGAACTCTCGATACACGGACGCAAAGCGTACAAACGCGACCTTGTCGAGATCTCGCAGGGCACTGAAAACGAGTTCGCCGATCAGCCGAGACGGGACTTCTCGTTCGCCATCTTCGTAGATCGCCGCTTCGACATCGCCAACGAGCAGATCAATTTGTTCAGGACTGATCGGGCGTTTGTAGCAGGCTTTCTCCACGCCTGAGCGGATTTTTTCTCGATCAAAGGGAACTCGCGTCCCATCCTTTTTGATCACACGGACGGGAGACTCTTCAATCTTTTCGTAGGTCGTAAATCGACGCTCGCAGCTGAGGCATTCGCGACGTCGACGAATAGAAAAGTCCTGACTATTTCGCGAGTCAATGACTTTGGTTTCGTCGTGTTTACAATAGGGACATCGCACTGGAATTGCCCTGAAGGAGCCGGGTCCGTCGCCCGATTTGCGTTGGCGCAGCCTCAGGAAAACATCCGAGACTGCAAGGCCGTATTGTATGCGACCGTGCCAGTGCTCTTTCAAGTCACTTAGGGGTCTGAAGAACTCCGAACCCGATTTTCGGCACTCAACGGCGACGGCAATCGTTTTGAATTGCGATCGACTGAAGTACTAACCCAGGCCGCGTTTAGCTAAGGTTGTGCGAGGGCTTTTGTCAGCAGGCATGCTGTTGGGGGCACTGGAGCCCCTTCGCGATAAAGCTGCAGCAAGCCACGTGATTGCTGGGCTAGCAGTCGGCGTACCTCGCGGCGCTCTCCCTTGATGCGAGGAATCTTCATCTGATCATAGAGCGTCGTCTGATGCCGCATCCAGGCAATGACTGCGGCTTCGGCTCGTTGTTCAATGGGAATGCGTTGAGTCCTTGCGACTGTGCCGCTGCCAACAGGCGTGGCATGGGCGGCAATCGCATCCGCTAGTTGTTCAGCCAAAGTCTGATGGACAGGTGCAAATGCAAGAAACTCCAGCACGGAGTCGCGAAAGGAGACGACGTACTCAGTCTGAACCTTTTCACGTCGTCGCGCTCCGGCGGCCTGCTTCTTCGCATAGGCTTCGGTGGAACGTTCGGCTTCCAGTTGCTTCATCGCCGCAGCGATGTTGGCCTTCGGAGCCCAGACGCCCTGAGAAAAAATCTTGCGGCCTCGCTTTTCCTGGACAGTCCACGACGGCCCGGCCGCTTTGACGCGGCGAGTCAGGCCGGGATCTCCGGGAAGCAGAAGCGACCAGTCCTGCGGTGGTGTCAGGACCTGGCCATCAGTTGTGCAAACAGTTTCCGGGCGAGGGCCCGGAGCGACGATTAGATTTTCAGCAGCCATCCGTTGCTATCCAAATTCCCATCCACTGAGATCCACCGAAAGTCGGGCTGATTAGGAATCAGCCACAGCAGCTGCCTGAACCCGGCGCTTCGGCCGCACAGCTTTTTGTGTGAGGCGTATTCCAGAGATCCAGCAGCTTCGACGATTCATAATCGCCAGCCGTAATCTGGAAGCCCAGATCGGAGATCATGCGGAAGTCTTCCTCGGCTTTCTGACCAGGCGTCGTCAGATAGTCACTGACAAACATGGAGTTCGCTGGATAAAGGCCCATCGTCTGCATGGATCGCAGGTTGACTTCTCGACCACCGGCGATTCGCAGTTCCGCTTTTGGATTTGTCAGACGGAACATCGCAAGAACCTTCAGGCAGAAGCGAGGATCCAGTTCGCGGACAGCCTGCAGAGGAGTTCCTTCGATTGAGTTCAAAAAGTTGATCGGAATCGATTCAACATTCAGCTCTGACAGTTTGATGGCTACATCGACGACGTCTTCGTGGACTTCGCCCATGCCCACAATCATGCCGGCACACAGTTCCAGCCCGGCGCTGCGGCAGATGTCGAGCGTTTCGAGGCGATCTTTGAACGTGTGAGTCGTGCAGATTTCTTCGTGATAGCGTTCGCTGGTATTCAGGTTATGGTTGACTCGATCCACACCAGCAGCCTTCAGCTTGAGAGCCTGCTCAGGTTTCAACAGACCGAGGCAACAGCAAATGTGGAGCCCGTATTGATCTTTGATCTGACGCACGACATTGGCGACATGATCAACTTCACGATCGCTTGGGCCGCGTCCGCTGGCCACGATGCAATAGGTTCGAGCTTTGCTTTCTGCTGCTTTGCGAGCGCCGTCCAGCAGTCGTTCGGCATTCAGCATCGCATACTTTTCAATCGGCGCTTCGGAGATCTTGGACTGCGAGCAGTAGTTGCAGTCTTCCGGGCAGAGACCGCTTTTGGCGTTCTTCAGATAGTAGAGCTGAACCGTTTTCCCGAAGTACTCCCGGCGGACTCGATAGGCCGCGTCCAGAATCGCCAGCAATTGGTCGTCGTCGGCTCGCAGGATTCTCATGGCATCCGCGCGCGACAAAGATTCGCCCGCGAGGACCTGATCGGCCATTTCATTCCAGGACAATTCAGATCGCGACGAATCAACAAAATCAGAGACTTCAGAAACAGACATTCCGGAACCACTTGAGCTGGAGATAGAGAAGAAGGAGGTCGCGGAGTCTACAGAAAGCCCGCAGCCGTTTCACGCATAGAACTCTCACCCGTTGTTGTTTGACTCATTTTCAGGGTACCATATCGGTTAATTGTCCGAGATTTTGGTAGTAATGGACTTTCCAGTGGCCGACTTTCGCCGAAAACGCCGTCATCTGAGCCTGCCCATCTGGAGCAGCGTTCTGTTGATGACCGTCAACATTGCCTTGATGGCCGTCTTGATCGTACTTTTGGCCCGGCAGAGCTCGTGGCTGGCGCTGACGCTGGGATCCATCGCGCTAGCGATCAGTTTGTTTGGAATTTCATTTTATTCGTTTCTGACAATCAAAGAGATCCAGCTCAATCGACGGCAGTCGAACTTTGTGGACAGTGTGACTCATGAACTGAAAACTCCGATTGCCGCACTCAGACTTTACCTGGATACGCTGCTAATGCGCGAGCCAGAGGCGGCTGATCGGCGAGAATTTTATGAGACGATGAATACCGAACTCGGACGACTCGATCGATTAATTAATCAACTGCTGGAGGTCGGACGTCTTGACGCGATTGGTCATCAGACGGAGCCGGAAACGATTCATCTGGAGGATCTGCTCCGCCAATGTGCGAATGCCGCATGCCTGCATCACAAGCAGGAGTTTAACGATGTGTTTCGATTTGAAGTTGCTCCGCTGGCGTTGACGTCTCGTCGTCTGCTGCTGGAAATGATCTTCGGAAATCTACTCGACAATGCCGTGAAGTATGGCGGGAAGCCTCCCAAAGTGACGGTGCATGCGTTTTCTCGTGGGCGCAATCAGGTGGTTGTGAGAGTTCGCGATAACGGTGCTGGCGTTGCTCCTGAGAATCGGCGGCGTATCTTTCAGATGTTTGTTCGAGGTAACGATGAGTTGCATCGCACGAAAACCGGGACAGGACTCGGGCTTTATATTGTGCGAACGTTGGTTGGGTTGTTGAAGGGGCGAGTTGTCGTGCTGGATGCGGAGTCCGGAGGCGGATCGGTTTTTGAGGTGACTCTGCCAGGAAGACAATTGGATCTTCCGGAGTCTGAGCATCGTGAGACTCGCAGCCGCGTGTCGGAGTTGGCGTTGTCGGGAAAAGAGAAGGCGCAATAGCGATGAGTCTTTGCCCAGGGAAGTTCTTAATGTCTCCGGCAAGTCTCAATAACTCGCATGTTGTTCTGGGGGAGTTTGAACCATGAGAATCTTAGTTGTTGAAGATGAAGAGGCGATTGCCAGAGGCTTGCGGTTCAACTTCGAACGTGAAGGTTATCAGGTTGATCTGGCGCCCGATGGGCCCACCGCTCTGGAGCTTTATGAGTCGGCTCAGCCGCCTGTGGATCTGGTTGTTCTGGACTTGATGTTGCCTCTTATGAGTGGTTATGAGATTTGTCGAACACTGCGGCGGCTGGATACGGAAATCCCTGTGCTGGCATTGACGGCGCGGACGCTGTCGGAAGACAAAATTCAGGCGTTTGATTGTGGCGTCGATCAATACATGACGAAGCCATTCTCTTTACCTGAACTGCTCAGTCGAGTTCGAAATCTGCTGGATCGTCGTCGCCGCACTCTGGAACGCAGGTCGGTTCGGCCAACCAATGATGTGGTGCGTTTTGGTGATGTGATTGCAGACTTTGGTCGCTTTGAGATTCGCCACAAAGACGAAGTTCACACGATGACGACTCGTGAGCAGGAACTGCTTCGATATTTTCTGGAGAACGATGGCGTCGTTCTGTCGCGTGCCCGACTGCAGTCTGATGTCTGGAAGGACTCGGCTGATATTTCCAGCCGTTCAGTCGACAATTTTGTGATGCGGCTGCGGCGAATGATCGAGGCGGATCCATCTTCGCCACGTCACTTGTTATCGATTCGGGGAACGGGATATCGATTTGTTCGCGAACCGGTTGCAGACGCATCTGATTCGGCCAGCAGTTCGACAGAGGAATAGTTGGAGCAATTGAACTCCATATGGATATTGAACGGAGAGGTCGCTGAGGAACGCAGGGGTGTGCACCGGCTTCGTTCGAGTTTCTCTCTGCGTGCCTTAGCGACCTCTGCGTTCAGAAAACAGACGGTCTTGCGATCCTTCCAAAGTTCAAATCTGTGTTCCCTGTTCCATCCGTGGTTCAATTCGCTCCCGGATTGTTTCGCACGTACGCGACATTTCAAGCGTTTGCAGCGCAGGAAAAAGCCCGGCTTGAGGGAACCAAGCCGGGCTTTGCGGATTCACATCATTGACGACGTCTGAGATTACTTCTTTTCAAACTCAGCATCGATCACATCGTCGTCACCACTCTTTGGAGCCGCACCAGCCGCTGCGTCCGGAGCACCGCCTTTGTCAGCATACATGTGCTGAGCGAGAGCGTGGGACGCCTGCATCAGTTCATCTGTGGCTGCCTTGATCGCGGCGGTATCTGAACCTTCTGCTGACTTCTTGACCTTCTCGATCGCAGACTCAATCGCAGATTTTGAAGATGCGTCCAGTTTGTCAGCATGCTCCTTCAAGGTCTTTTCAGTCTGGTGGACCAAAGACGAAGCCTGATTCTTCGCGGCTGCTAGTTCCTGCTTCTGTTTGTCTTCGTCAGCATGCGCTTCGGCGTCCTTTCGCATACGTTCGATTTCGTCAGGCGATAGACCGCTGGACTGCTTGATCTGAACAGTCTGGCCCTTGCCGGTGGCTTTGTCCTTGGCGGAAACGCTGAGAATACCGTTCACGTCGATGTCGAATTTGACTTCGATCTGAGGAACACCTCGAGGAGCAGCCGGGATGCCATCAAGGTTGAATTCATCCAGCAGGCGGTTGTCGGACGCCATCTTGCGTTCGCCCTGGAAGACGCGGACAGTCACAGCTGGCTGATTGTCCGAGGCGGTTGAGAATGTCTCGGTCTTCGTCGTTGGGATCGTCGTATTTCGTTCGACGAGAACCGTCATGATTCCGCCTTCGGTTTCGATACCAACCGAGAGAGGAGTCACGTCAAGAAGGACAACGTCTTTCACGTCGCCGGAGATGATCCCGCCCTGAATCGCCGCGCCGAGGGAAACGACTTCGTCGGGATTTACCCCCTGATGAGGTTCCTTGCCGAACATATCACGGACAAGCTTTTGCACCTTGGGAACTCGAATAGAGCCCCCGACCAGAACGACTTCATGGATGTCGCTTGGCTTCAGCTTGGCGTCTTTCAGAGCATTCAAAACCGGCTGGCGGCATCGTTCGACCAGAGGATCGATTAGCTCTTCAAACTTTGACCGGGAAATGCTGAGCTGCAGGTGTTTCGCACCACTTGCGTCGGCCGTGATGAACGGCAGATTGATGTCAGTTGCCTGTTGTGACGACAGTTCCTTCTTGGCCTTCTCCGCAGCTTCACGCAGACGTTGCAGGGCCATGGGATCCTTACGGAGGTCGATGCTCTGTTCCTTCTGGAACTCCGCAGCAATGTAGTCAATCAGCACTTCGTCGAAATTGTCACCACCGAGGTGAGTGTCTCCGTTGGTGCTGAGAACTTCGACCAGCTCATCACCAACTTCAAGGATCGAAACGTCAAACGTTCCACCGCCAAGGTCGAAGACGCAGATCTTCTCTTCTTTTTTCTTGTCGAGTCCATAAGCCAGAGCAGCGGCGGTTGGCTCGTTGATAATTCGAGCAACTTCAAGACCAGCAATCTGACCGGCGTCTTTTGTCGCCTGACGTTG
>CAIJTV010000712.1:0-5344 GCA_903823635.1 uncultured Planctomycetaceae bacterium | reverse complement strand
CATCTTTTAACTTCTGATACACTACTGGTCTCAGGCGTTCCACATGCAAGGCAGTCTTTCCAAGTGGCGAAACCGGATGCGAACGGCGGCCCTCAATGCTCGCCCGGCGGCGTCACCACGACGAATCGCCCTGCCTGCAGAAACTACGGACTTTGAAGACACAAACAGTGAGACGAATGTGGCCGACACTTTGAGCGAACGCTACATGCTCTGGATCGACGGGGTAGGAGCCTGGCAGTTACTGGCCGGCCACGAGTTCCTGATCGGCGGCCCCACCATGGAACAAAAGCCTGCGGATATCTGCCTCATGGCCAATTTGTCGCGTCGACATGCCACATTAAAAAGATCCGGAGAAGATTGGTTCATCCATCCGCACCAATCCACCGTTATCTCAGGCAAATCAGTCACCAGCCAGACTCTGTTAAGAACTGGAGATGCGATCTGCCTTGCGGATCGAGTTCGTCTGGGATTTCGCATTCCGAGCGTCCTCAGCGGGTCCGCTTTGATCGATTTTGAAAGTCACCATCGCCCGAGCCATAGCCTTAATGGTATCATCCTGATGACTGACAGCGTTCTGCTGGGGCCCAGAAAGGATCACCATATCTGCTGCCCGGAGTGGTCGGACATGATTGTGATCTATCACCAGGACGGCCAGCTCAAGTGTCGATCCAGAATGGCGATGAGTGTTAATGGAGAACGGGTGAGGGATTCCGCAGCTCTGAACGACGGTGCGATTGTGTCCGGTGAAGAGTTTCGGTTTCGAATTGAAAAGCAATCCTTGAATCCTTCAGCTTAGTCTGCGTCGGAATAATCTTATGAGGTTCACTTTTGCTCCTGAATCCAAACCGCTCGATGGTTACACCATCAAGCGGGCAATTCACCGAGGTGGATTCGGCGAAGTTTATTACGCGCTCAGCGATGCCGGCAAAGAAGTCGCGCTGAAGCTGCTGCACAATAATCTCGAAGTGGAACTGCGCGGTGTTTCTCAGTGCCTGAATCTGAAACATCCGAACCTGGTCACGATCTTCGACATGAAACAGGATTCCGAAAAGGAACACTGGATCGTGATGGAGTTTGTTGGCGGTAAAGGGCTCTATGAAGTCATGCAGGAGCATCCGAAAGGAATGCCTCTGAAGGATGTTCTGTTCTGGCTCTCAGGCATCACTGCCGGTCTTAGTTTTCTGCATGATCGAGGTATCGTGCATCGCGACCTGAAGCCGGCCAATATTTTCGCCGACGCTGATATCGTAAAGATCGGCGACGTTGGGCTGTCCAAGTACATCTCCGAAAGCCGCCGCAGCGCGCAGACACAAAGCGTTGGAACCGTGTACTACATGGCTCCGGAAGTCGCGCGAGGCCGCTACGGTCGTGAAGTGGATGTGTATTCGACTGGTGTTATTCTGTACGAAATGATCACAGGCCGAGTTCCCTTCGAGGGCGAAACGACGGCCGAGATTCTGATGAAGCATCTGACCGCGGAGCCGGATCTCTCTGTGCTTCCCGAACGCCTGCGTCCGGTGCTGGCCGCGGCTCTGGATAAAGACCCGGACCGCCGAATTAGTGAGATCGAAGAACTGGAGCGACGGTTTCGTAACGCGGTTCAGGAATCAGGATTCTCCGTGGAGAAACCAGCCCCTGTTTTCGCTTCGCAACCGCCGGTTCAGAAGCGATCAACTCCGGCGATGGCCACGACTCTGATCAGCCACGAAAAAGCTGCAGCTGCAGCGTCTCCCGCAGCGCCCGTTGGCACAAGAGCGACTGCTGGAACTGCAACCTCCGCAGAACCGCTCGGTCCATTTCAATCAGCCGCTCTGTTCTGGAAACGCAATGTTCCTGCTCCTGTTAAATGGCTGACATATGCATTTCTGATTCTGGCTCTCCTGAGAACTGGTGGGGGACTCAGCACCAGGGAATGGATTGTTCTTCTGATCGTGTATCTCGTGTGGCGCAGAACCTCGGCCAAAGCGGAAGCCCGCGCGAAAGCGAATGAGAATGCGGTCCCTAACAATGCCGGACCACCTCCCGCGCCAGCATCATTCGCCCCAAACAATATTCCTCGCGCGGTGCAGCCCGTTGCCATAGCCGCGCCGCAGGTGGCACCGAGTCCTCAGGCAATGGCCTATGCGGTTCGAAATTATTCCCCTGCGACAATGCGACAAATTCCGGCCGCGCAGCGAATGGTTGATCTCACAACGTCGTTGTCGATTTCTCTGGCGGCTGTGATTCTGGTCACGGCGGCCGTACATCTCGCGACACCCTTATTGCCTAAAGTCATTGATGTGGCGTTCTTCGGAGTGGTCACGTTACTGGCGGCGATTGGCTTGATCATTCCGGCCAAGCTCTGGGAAGGAAAATCGGGGGATGCCTTTATTCGCCGAATGTTCCAGGGCGCGATCGGTATGGGAGTCGGAGCTGTCGCGTTTGCTCTGCAAAGATTCCTGATGTTCGGCGATGTGCGTCTGTTACACTCGGAAGGAGACGGCATCTTTAACGGAGGCAAGTTGGGGCAAATCAGTGTCATGGATTCTCAGGGCTTGCCCACCATGGCCGGATACATGCTGTTCTTCGCCCTGCTGTTTGTCGCTCGCCGCTGGTGGTGGCAGGCGGATAGTTTCCGGAGTGCCCGTTTTCGCATCTCGTCGACGTTGGTCAGCCTGTTTTTAGGATTTATCCTGACAGCGCTGCTGCCTTTTCCAAACAATTTAGGAGCCACATGGGCTCTCGCAATTTCAGCAGTGGTTCAGTTATCAGCTGGCTGGACTCCTCAGGAAGAACGGTGGCTGGCACCGGCTCCTGGAATCAATCCGGCGGCCCCGGTTTTGGCTCAGGTGCAGCATCCGGTGGTCGGGCGACAGATGACTCAGGAGGCCTGAATTCCGTAGTTTTCACAACCCATTAAATCAACAACCCGCTAGCCCCGGTTGTTTCCGACGAGTATTTGAACCGAAAACCGGACGCTAACGCGTACCGGCTGATAGCTTGAAATTCGACGATCTCTTTCAGTCGACCAGTTTTTTGCCGCTTCGACAAGTCAGCATCACCATGGCAGCACCACTATTCGGCCTTACCTTTTTTGCACTGCTTCTGATTGCTCCTGTTGCCATTCTCATGGTGCTGGGAGTGTTCAAGCTGATTGCATGGCTGGGCAACTCGTTACTTGGCCGAACAAACACCGTTCACGATGAACAACGCGGCCTCGGATTCAGCCACATGATTGCTGGAGCCATCGCCGGAGCAATTCCGATCTGTCTTATTGTTCTGGTGCTGGTTCTGTTCAAAGTTCGCTCCGCACACAGCGTTCAGGTTATTCCATCGAGCGCGGCGCAAGCTTCACCGGTTCTGATCGTTGATGAGCCTCAGGTCGCGCTTACTCTGGATGGTCCTGTTCTGATGGAGGAGCACTGGGCAAACGCACGTCAGGAAGTTCTGCAGGCAGTGCAACAGTCGAGCGGACTGATTCCTGTTGATTCCCCGATTGAAGTTCCCATCGAAGCCAGTAAGCCGGCACCAGATCCCTTGGCGAGTCAGCTCGAAACAGCCTCAACTCCTGCCGAGGAACCTGGTCAGCCAGCCAATGCTGAACCTGCTAACGCAGCGGCTCCCTCTGCATTGACCGGGGAAACACCAGCTGCAGATGCGGCGGTAACTCCTGCCGTTACGACAACTGAACCAACATCAGCCGGACCAAAAACAGTCGAACCAGCAACGGCATCAACAAACCCGGCCGAAGTTACGCCAGCAGAACCCACTCCTGCCAACACTGCAGAACAGAAAACGTCAGTCGATGCTCCAACGTCAACATCTGCAGAAGGTGCAGACGTGGCAGCAGAGCCAGCGACCGAGACACCAGCACAGCGTCAGGCTCGATTAACAGAACTTGCCTCGCACATCAGCCCGTGGATTCGTTCGCTGTTGAATGAAGCGCAGCCGGAAGAGAATGCGGTTGCAGCCGATGTCGCCGAAGCCGTTGAATCGTCCGACAAGCAGATCGTGGTCTTTCAACTGTCTGGTCCGATTCGTCAGAAGTACGCTTTGATCCCACTGACGCCGGCTTTCGACGCGGCCTTGTCGCCGATGACTCCGTTTCTGGCTAATGGCAGTCTCGAATCGATCGCGGAGAGTCTTGCCACGTTCCTGAAGAGGCCCGCTGAAACTCCGACGGAGGTTTCTGCATCCGCGAATGGCGCAGAAACTCCAGCGGTCGCTGAGCCGCAATCAATCCCAACGAAGAATCCATCAGTACCGACCAACGTCGCGATGGCCGAAACGACTGGTAACGGCAAAGGCAACGCCGAGCTGACTGCGGGCGCACAGCTTGCTGAAGTACTTGTCGGCGAAGAGACGCCAGCATGGGTCGATAGTCCTCAACCGCATCAATTCGTCGTTCGCTCTGATGCATTGTTTCCCGGGGAATCCACGACTGCTCCGCTGAATAAGGCGATCAATGAAGTACTGCCCGAACAATTGAAGTTGTACGACGAATCTCTGGAGCCCGCTTTGCGGGCTCAGGCTCAGCTGGTCAAACTGGAAATTGACGAAGCCACATCGCAGGCGTGCGTAATCCAGACGTTTGAGCGACTGCAGGCCGTTGGAAAAGACGGTTCCGACAAACAGGACATGCGGTTCGTGTATGCGTTGGTTGAGCTTCCGGAATCTGTCAAGACGGCGGCCGTTCAAACCGTGCGGATGTCACTGCAGCGTGATCGAGTCACCGGGTTGGCTGTGATCATTGGGCTCGCCTGGCTGGCGATCTGTGCGGCCAGCCTTGTGGTTCGGCTGTGGGGGCGAGGCGGTTTCTTTCGCAAAATGGTTGCGATCCCGATTCTTTGCCTGATCTGCATACCTTTGCTGCTACTGGCCGTGGGAACGGGAGCCGCAACGGCTGGAATTCCCGGCAGCAACATGCCTCGCTATCCCTGGGCGGACAGCAGCAAGCCAATTCGCGTTCAGATGTAGAAGACTGTGGAGCCCGAAACATCAGGATTTTTGGCATGAAACGGCGAACCGGCCAGGAAATCTCATGTCCCTGTTCCCGATCCCGCGTTTTTGCGAGCGTGATACTTGGAAACGCATAGTCCTGACGATATCATGTGCCTCACTGCTCCTATAGCTCAGTTGGTAGAGCAACTGACTCTTAATCCGTAGGTCGTAGGTTCGAGTCCTACTGGGAGCACCTTGCAAAGCCTTGAATCATTTGGACTTAGGTCCGTGGTTCAAGGCTTTCTTCATTTGCGGTTTCTCGTGTTGGTAGCGATTTGGTAGAAGAATCGAGCTTCCGGTCAAATGCCGACCAAACAGCTTCGGCCATTTCTTCAGCGTTTGTCTGAACGTAGAAGGTCAGAGT